>NZ_JAGRQY010000007.1:0-18061 GCF_018223905.1 Klebsiella sp. 28 | reverse complement strand
GCTCATTACAGGCGCCCACCCACCACTGATAGGTCATATAGACCGCCCCCGGATTGATGCGATCGCTGAGGTCGGCGCGGGAGATCACCTTCCCGCGCCGGGAGCTGACCCACACCAGCTGTTTGTCGGCGATCCCCAGTCGTTGCGCATCCGCGGGATTCATCTGCACCCGTCCCGGCTCGTCGGCCAGCGACTGCAGCGCGGCGCAGTTGCCGGTCATCGAGCGGCAGGAATAATGCCCGACTTCCCGCACGGTGCAGAGCACCAGCGGCCACTCGTCATCCGGGCGCTCCGCCGGCGCGCGCCAGGCGGTGGCGAACAGCTGCCCTTTACCCGAGGGGGTGTCGAAGCGGTTGTCTTTATACAGCCATGGCGTACCGGGATGATCGATGGTCGGGCACGGCCACTGGACATGGCCCATATCGCCCATTTTATCCCAGGTCACGCCGTAGAACAGCGGGCAGAGCTCGCGCATCTCGTCCCAGATCTGCTGGTTGTTCTCATAGTGCATCGGATAGCCCAATTCGCTGGCCAGCAGGCTAATGATCTCCCAGTCGCGCTTCACATTCCCCGCCGGAGGGATCGCCTGTTCAAACCGCTGGAACCCGCGGTCGGCGCAGGTGAAGACGCCGCCGTGCTCGCCCCAGGAGGTGGCCGGCAGCAGGACATCGGCCATTTCCGCTGTTTTGGTCATGAAGATGTCCTGCACGACCACGAAGTCCAGCGCCTCGATGCCTTTGCGCACCAGGCCGAGGTCGGCTTCGGTCTGCAGCGGATCTTCGCCCATAATATAATAGGCTTTGATCTCGCCGGTCAGCGCTTTATGCGGCACCTCGGTGATGCGGGTGCCGACCTGGTCGTCCATCAGCGCCGGGTCGATGCCCCAGGCGGCGGCGAATTTCGCCCGCACGGCGGGGTCGGTGACCTCCTGATAGCCGGGAAACAGGTTCGGCAGCACGCCCATATCGCAGGCGCCCTGTACATTGTTTTGCCCGCGGACCGGCCCCACGCCGACGTTGGGCCGTCCCAGGTTGCCGGTGAGCAGCGCCAGGCTTGCCAGGCCGCGCACCACGTCCACCGCCTGGCCAAACTGGGTGACCCCCATGCCCCACATAATGGTGGCGGATGGGGCGGCGGCGAACATGCGCATCGCCTCCCGGATTTCCCGCGCGCTGACCCCGACAATCCCTTCCACCGCTTCCGGGGCGTAATCCTTCACCGCCTCGCGGTAAGCATCCAGCCCTTCGGTATAGCGTTCGACATAGGTTTTGTTGTACAGCTCCTCCTCCAGCAGCACATAGCCGAAGGCATTTACCAGCGCCATGTTGCTGCCGTTGTTGAGCTGCAGATGACGATCGGCAATGCGCGCGGTTTCAATGCGCCGCGGATCGCAGACGATGATTTTGGCGCCGTTGTCCCGGGCCTTGATTACCCGGCGGGCGACGATGGGATGGGAGTCGGCGCAGTTGTAGCCAAAAACCAGCAGGCACTTCGAGTTTTCGATGTCGCTAATCGAGTTGCTCATCGCCCCGTTGCCCAGCGCCTGCTGTAGCCCGGCGACGGAGGGGCCGTGGCAGACGCGGGCGCAGCAGTCGACGTTATTGGTGTTCAGCACCGCGCGGGCGAACTTTTGCATCACATAGTTGGTTTCGTTGCCGGTGCCGCGCGAGGAGCCGGTGGTCATGATGGCGCGCGGGCCATGCTTCTCTTTGATCTCCCTGAGCTTGCTGGCGGTATAGCGAATCGCCTCCTGCCAGCTGACCGGCGTGAAGGCGCCGCCTTTCTGGTAGCGGATCATCGGTTGTTTAAGACGGGGCGTCAGGAGCTGCGTATCGTTAAGAAAATCCCAGCCGTAGTAGCCTTTCAGGCACAGCTGGTTCTGGTTGGTGACGCCGTCGGCGGCCTCCGCGCGAATGATTTTATTGTTGTCGACAACCAGTTTAAGTTTGCAACCCGCCCCGCAGTAGGGGCACACGCTCGTGATTTTTTTCATCAGTAACAGACCTGTTAACAGTGAACTAAGGATCGCTGTCGCGCCGGGCCCGACGGGCAACGATCGCGGTATCGCCTGGTGGTGATGCAGACGCAGGCCTGTTGCGCTATGCAGGTCTTGTGCCAGAATTTAAACTATTGATCTGTATTGAAAAATGAAAAGAGATTGATGACGGGAGCATGACCTCGTCACTAATGACGATGACGCAGAGCGCCGACGTCAGACGCTCTGCGGGGTAACACGCGGCTAGGCGAGAGGGCGGCAGCGGTCGAAGTGCGATTCGCTCAGGCCGACGTCGCGCGCGGCGGCGCAGATAGCCTGCCAGCTGCCGGCATCCAGCGGGATCCCCTGCGCCAGCCGCGCTTCGCGGTTGGCGGCCTCCCATTCGCCGGGCGCCAGCACCGGGGCATCGGCATCGTGCGGCGACTGCTTACACCATGCGATAAAGGCCTCCGTCTGCGCCTGGCTGTCCGGGGCATCGAACGCGTCCGGGCGCAGGATCACCGTGGTCATGCAGTTAAAGATGGCGTCGACGCTGGTCTGCAGGCTCTCCTGATGGGTGGTTTGCCCGCCGGAGAGCGCGCCGCCGAGCACTTCGCACAGCGTCGCCAGGGCATAGCCTTTGTGCTGGGCGAAGGTGAGCAGGGCGCCCAGCGGCGAGGTCTGCATCACCGCCGGGTCGGTGGTGGGTCGACCCTCGGCGTCAATCAGGCAGCCGGGGGCCACGGCTTCGCCTTTATGCCAGGCGACGCGGGTTTTACCAAAGGCGATGGCGCTGGTGGCGTAGTCCAGCAGCAGCGGCGGATGGCCCGCGCGGGGAAACACCACGCACAGCGGGTTGGTGCCGAAGCGGCTGTCCTTCCCGCGGAACGGGGCGACCATCGGGTCGCCGATGACGCTGACGAAGTGAATGGAGATCAGCCCGGCGGCGGCGCACTGTTCGGCCCAGTAGCCGATGCGTCCGACGTGATGCGCATTGCGCAGGGCGATAGCCGCCATACCATGCTGCTTCGCCTTTTCAATGCCTAACTGCATCGCTTCGTGGGCGACCACCTGGCCGAAGCCGGCGTTGCCGTCGAGGGTGACCACGGCGCCGGCGTCTTTGGTCACCGTGGCGTGGCGGTTGAGCTGCAGAAAACCACCGGCGTGGGATTTGACGTAGCTGGGGATCATCCCAACGCCGTGGGAGTCATGCCCGGCAAGATTGGCGGCGATCAGATGGTCCGCGACGAGGGTGGCTTCCCCTGGGGTACTGCCGAGATGGGTAAACAGTGAGACGACAAACTGATGCAGATCCGTCGCCAGAAAGCGGTGTCCTGTAGGCACTGATTCTCTCCTGTAGTCTGTTGTTATTTTGTTATGTTTGCCGTTTTATGCTGCGCCGCCCGGCGCAGAAGGTCAAGGGCGGCGTCTCCCGGCGACATGCCGCTGCGCCAGCGCCTGCGCATACGACAGACGATAAAAAACCGGGCCGGGATCGCGTTTTAATTAACGCCATAAACACCACATTTTTAAATTCTGCCAGTGTCACAAAAGCCAGAAAAAAGCCATCCCCGTCGTTGCAAGGGGAGCTGATACCACTATATGTTAAATTTGTGTTTATTAATTGATGATTAAAGGTTGGTATCATGTATAAGAAAATAAGTGGTTTAGTGGTTTCACTGACGGCCGTTTTCGCCTGTGCCGCCTGGGCGGAGGTGCCTGCGGGCTATCCCGCGGATTATCAAAAAACGATTGATGCCGCCGTAAAAGAGGGCAAGGTGGTGATCTATTCCACGACCGACACCAAAGCGGCCGGGCCGTTAATTAAGGGATTTGAAGCGCAATACCCGGGCGTCAAAGTCGAATATAACGACATGAACAGTACTGAGCTGTATAACCGCTATATCAGCGAACAGGCCGCCGGGGGCGGCAGCGGGGATGTGGTGTGGAGCTCATCGATGGATACCGCGCTGAAATTAGCCACCGAATACGCCGAACAATATGCCTCGCCGGAGGTGAAGCAATTACCCGACTGGGCAGTCTGGCAGCAGAAAGCCTATGGCACCACCTACGAGCCGGTGGTGTTTATTTATAACAAAAGGCTGATCCCGCAGAATGAGGTTCCGGATTCGCATACCGCGCTGGCAAAACTGATCGCCAGCCAGGCCGATAAATTTAAAGGCAAGGTCACCACCTACGACATCGAAAAATCGGGCCTCGGCTTTATGCTGGCGGTGCAGGACAGCCAGGCCGACGCGAACTATTTTACCGACCTGGCGAATATCGCTAAAGGCGGCCTGACAGTGCAGTCTTCCACCGGCACAATGATGGAGCGCGTCTCCTCCGGCGAAAACCTGATCGGCTATAACATTCTTGGCTCTTATGCCGAAGCGCGGGCGAAAAACGATCCCTCTTTAGGTATTGCCTATCCGAAAGATTACGTGCTGGTGCTCTCCCGCGTCTCGTTTATTAGCCAGGAGAGCGAACATCCCAATGCGGCGAAATTGTGGCTGGATTATGTCCTGTCGGAAAAAGGCCAGCAGATCCTCGCCAGCCAGGCGGATATTCCCTCTATTCGTCGCGATATTGCAGGTAAAAATGATATCGACGGCATGACCGCGCTGCTGGGCAAAGCGTTAAAACCGATCCCGGTCAACGAAACGCTGCTCGATTATTTACAGCCGCAAAAACGTCTGCAGTTTATTAAACAATGGCGCAGCGCCGCCGCGAAATAATCCTCCTCAGGGGCATCGCCGATGCCCCTATTCACACCCGGCGGGTTTATTCACCTGACCGAAGGGATGAACCATGAACGTATTACGCAGAAAGTGGCAGGGGCTGCCGCGCGGCGTGGTGGTGTGCATCACGGCGCTGGTGATTTATGTCCCGCTGTTATTTATTGTGGTGCAGAGTTTTCTTTCGGCACCGTTCTTTTCCCGCTCCAAATCGTGGAGTCTGGAAGCCTTCGCCTTTATTTTTACCGACCCGGATTTTTATCTGGCATTAAGGTCAGGTTTTATTCTGGCCTTTGGCCTGGTGATTATCGCCATTCCGCTGGGCGGTATTTTGGCGTTTCTGATGGTGCGCACCGATTTACCCGGCCGGCGGATCATTGAGCCGCTGATCCTGGTGCCGATCTTCGTCTCGCCGATGGTGCTGGGCTTTGGCTACGTGGTGGCCGCCGGGCCGGTAGGCTTCTTTTCCCAGTGGGCGCAGCAGCTGATCGGCTTTGTGCCGTGGAATATCTACTCGATGTTCAGCATTGTGGTCATCGCCGGCTTAACTCACGTTCCGCATGCCTATCTCTATATCTCTTCGGCGCTGCGCAGCGTCGGCTCCGACGTGGAAGAGGCGGCGCGCACCGTCGGCGCCACGCCGCTGCAGGTGATGACCTCGGTGAGTCTGCCGATGGTGCGGCCATCCATTCTTTACGCCTGCGTGTTGCTCTTTTTCCTCGGTCTGGAAGTCTTCGGTCTGATGCTGGTGTTGGGCGACCCCGAGGGCAACATGGTGCTGGCGACCTATCTCTACAAGCTGACTAACAAGCTCGGCACCCCCTCCTACCATCTGATGGCGGCGGTGGCGGTGGTGCTGATCTGCATCACCATCCCGCTGGTGATGCTCCAGCGGCGGCTGATGCGCACCGCCAACCGCTTTGTCACCATGAAGGGCAAGGCGTCCCAGGCGCGGGCGCTGCCGCTGGGCAAATGGCGCTGGGTGGCCGGGGCGGTGGTAGTGGCCTGGCTGACGGTGACCATCGGCGTACCGCTGCTCGGCGTGGCGCTGCGCGCTTTTATCTCCAACTGGGGCGTCGGTGTGTCGCTGTGGGATGAGCTGTCGCTGGCGACGTTCCACAATATCTGGCAGCAGCCCAACCTGCTGCGGGCGATCGTCAACTCGATGGCTATCGGCATCGTCGGCGGCGCGCTGGCGGTGATCTGCTATCTGTTTGTCGGCATCGCCATGCACCGCAAAGCGGACAACGTCACCCGCTTTCTCGACTACAGCGTGCTGGTCCCGCGCGCGGTACCGGGGCTGCTGGCCGGCCTGGCCTTCCTGTGGGTATTCCTGTTTGTGCCGATGTGGCTCGATCAGTCGCTGAAGCACGGCTGGCTCTCGGCGCTGCCGGTGGCCGACTGGCTGCGGGAGCACCTTATCGTGCAGCTGCGCGCCCTGCGCAACACCATCTTCAGCGTCTGGCTGGCCTACACCGTGGTGTGGATGGCCTACGGCCTGCGGCTCATCTCCTCGACGCTGCTGCAGGTGGGCCCGGAGCTGGAGGAGGCGGCGCGTAGCACCGGCGCCTCGCGGGGGCAGATCACCCGCCACGTGACCGTTCCGCTGTCGCGATATGGGCTGATTGGCTCCTGGCTGCTGATGTTCCTGATCTTTGAGCGCGAGTATTCCACCGGCGTCTATCTGCTGTCGCCGGGTACCGAAACCATCGGCTCGATGCTGGTGTCGCTGTGGGCGGCGGGGGCCATCGATATCGTCGCGGCGCTCTCCTTTATCAATATTCTGCTGGTGGTGATTGGCCTGGGTATCGCCCTGCGCTTTGGAGTGAAATTACATGATTGAGTTATCGGTAGAAAATCTGCATCTCACCTATGGCGACAACCCGGTGTTGAAGGGGGTGTCCATGACGCTCGGCCGGGGGGAGGTAGTATCGCTGCTGGGGCCTTCGGGAAGCGGCAAAACCACGCTGCTGCGGGCGGTGGCCGGGCTGGAAAAACCGACGAGCGGACGGATCGCCATCGGCAACCGCACGGTGTACGACGGCACGCCGCGCAGCGAGATCCCGGCCGAAGAGCGTAACCTCGGCCTGGTGTTCCAGTCCTATGCCCTGTGGCCGCACAAAACGGTGTTCGACAATGTGGCCTATCCGTTGAAGCTGCGTAAAGTGGCCGCCGGGGAGATAAAAGAGCGGGTGCAGCGTGTGCTGGATCAGCTGGGGCTGGGGCACCTTGGCAACCGCCATCCGCACCAGCTCTCCGGTGGCCAGCAGCAGCGGGTGGCCATCGGTCGGGCGCTGGTTTACAACCCGCCGGTGATCCTGCTGGATGAACCGCTCTCCAACCTTGACGCCAAGCTGCGCGAAGAGGCGCGGGTGTTTCTGCGCGAGCTGATCATTAAGCTGGGCCTGTCGGCGCTGATGGTCACCCACGATCAGAATGAAGCAATGGCCATCTCCGATCGTATTCTGCTGCTGAACAATGGCGTCATTGAGCAGCAGGGGACGCCGCAGGAGATGTACGGCAGCCCGGCGACGCTGTTCGCCGCTGAGTTTATGGGCAGCAATAACCGCCTGCACGGCAAAGTGATGGCGCTGGAGAACGGCAGGGCGCGGATCGAAGGCGCCAGCTGGAGCCTGTGGGGGCGAGCGGGCGAGGGGGTTAGCGTTGGCGAGCCGGCGACGGCGGTGATCCGCGTCGAGCGCCTGCGACTTGACGGCGCCGCGCAGGATAATAGCCTCCAGCTACCGCTGCTGACCAGCATGTACCTCGGCGACCGCTGGGAGTACCTGTTCCGTACCGAAGGCGACGACTTTCCGCTGCGCGCCTACGGAACGGCGCTGCGCGATGCCGAACACTGCCATCTGACGCTCCCGGTGGAGGATGTGTGGATTTTTCCGCAGCGGTAGCCGCCCGTTACCCCGCCAGATGGCACACGGCTTCAATATTGTGCCCGTCTGGCGCAATCACAAACGCGGCGTAGTAACTGGCGTGGTAGTTTAGCCGTAGCCCCGGCGCGCCGTTGTCCTTTCCTCCGGCGGCCAGCGCAGCCTGCCAGAAGGCATCGACCTGCTCGCGGCTGTCGGCGCGAAAGGCAATGTGCAGCGGCGCCGGTTTTTCCGCACTTTGATAGAGGCATAGAGAAGTATCGCCGCTGCCGGCCAGCTCTGCGCCGTAGCTCGGCTCGCCTTCGCCGACCAGCGTTACGCCAAGCGGGGCCAGGGCCTGCAAAAAGAACGCTTTGCTGGCGGCATAGTCGCTAACGCCGAATTTCACATGATCGAACATATCTTCTCTTCTCCTGTGGATGGGATATCGCCAGCTGAAGGCGCTAGCCGGACAATAGATACAAGATAGTTAACAACGGTTATTAACTTTTTTAACAGCTCAAAATGTTTAATTATTCCTAATACGAGTATTTACAGACGTTTAATCTGCCATGTACCATAAACAAAAAATAACATTTGTGATACAAGTCACTCTTTCTTGGCGCATGGGTAAGCTCAGCGCGGTGTGAATGCCGCTGGTTTACCGCCTCAAGGTTATGGCAGCACTCTTCTCACGCACGATGACAGACCGGTGAATTTCTCTCCGATTTCCCGCGTTTCGTTGAGAATCGTCTACTATCCAAACGATAACCCTATAAATGATATCGCCTCTGGCGATGTTTTATCCGACTTGCCGGGCCGGGCCAGACGCTAAGCGGTTTAAAAGCGCAATGGTATCGGTTCCAGCACGACATTCACTGGTTTTGTCAGCGACAAAAACAGTAATTTTCAATGACAGGAATGTGATGATGTCGAGCGAGAAAACCAACAATTCCAGGCGTGATTTCCTGGTGAAATCGATGGCGCTGATCCCGACGGTGGTGATCGGCGGCGCGGGAGCAGGGGCTATTGGCGTGGCCACCAGCGCGACCGCGCAGGCGGCCCCCGCTTCAGAGCCAGCCTCCGGGAACACCGCGGCGGCCAGCGACTGGAAGCCGCAGTTCTTCAACGATCGTGAGTGGGCGTTTATCAACGCCGCCGTCGCTCGCTTAATCCCGGCGGATGAACTTGGCCCCGGCGCCAAAGAGGCCGGCGTCCCGGAGTTTATCGACCGCCAGCTCAATACCCCTTACGCCACCGGCTCCATCTGGTATATGCAGGGGCCCTTCAATCCCGACGTGCCGAAAGAGATGGGTTATCAGCTGCCGCTGGTGCCCAAACAGATCTATAACCTCGGGATCGCCGACGCCGAGGCGTGGTGTCAGGACAAATATCATAAAACCTTCGCTGAACTGAGCAGCGAGCAGCAGGACGAGGCGCTCGGCCTGTGGGAATCGGGTAAAGCCGAGTTCAAACAGCTGCCGGCCTCGCTGTTCTTCACCTATCTGCTGCAAAACACCCGCGAAGGGTTCTTCAGCGACCCGATCCATGGCGGCAATAAAGGCATGGTCGGCTGGACGCTGATTAATTTTCCCGGCGCGCGCGCCGACTTTATGGACTGGGTTGAACGGGGCGAACGCTACCCCTTCCCGCCGGTATCAATTAATGGGGAGAGGGCGTAATCATGGCCACCGTATTGAAAAAAACCGATGTCGCGATCGTCGGCTTCGGCTGGGTTGGGGCGATCATGGCCAAAGAGCTGACCGAAGCGGGGCTCAACGTCGTCGCGCTGGAGCGCGGCCCGATGCGCGACACCTGGCCGGACGGCGCCTATCCGCAGGTGATTGATGAGCTGACCTACAACATCCGCCGCAAGCTGTTCCAGGATCTGTCGAAAAGCACCGTCACCATCCGGCATAACACCAGCCAACAGGCGGTGCCCTATCGCCAGCTGGCGGCCTTCCTGCCGGGTACCGGCGTGGGCGGCGCCGGGCTGCACTGGTCCGGCGTCCATTTCCGCGTCGATCCCATTGAGCTGCGGATGCGCAGCCACTATGAAGAACGCTACGGCAAAAACTTCATCCCCCAGGATATGATCATCCAGGATTTCGGCGTCACCTACGACGAGCTGGAACCGTTCTTCGATAAAGCGGAAAAAGTGTTCGGCACCTCCGGGACCGCCTGGTCGATCAAAGGCAAGGTCGTCGGCAAAGGCCGCGGCGGCAACGCCTTCGCCCCGGACCGCTCAGACGACTTCCCGCTGCCGGCGCAGAAAAACACCTGGTCGGCGCAGCTGTTTGAAAAAGCGGCGCTGGAAGTGGGGTATCACCCCTATAACCTGCCGTCGGCCAATACCTCCGACTCCTATACCAACCCCTACGGCGCGCAGATGGGCCCGTGCAACTTCTGCGGTTTCTGCAGCGGCTACGCCTGCTACATGTACTCTAAAGCCTCGCCGAACGTGAACATTCTGCCGGCGCTGCGCCAGGAAAAACGCTTTGAGCTGCGGACTAACGCCAACGTGCTGAAGGTCAACCTGACCGACGACAAATCCCGCGCCACCGGCGTGACCTACGTCGACGGCCAGGGGCGCGAAATGGAACAGCCGGCAGACCTGGTGATTATCGGCGCCTTCCAGTTCCACAACGTGCACCTGATGCTGCTCTCCGGGATCGGCAAACCGTACAATCCGGAGACCGGCGAAGGGGTGGTAGGGCGTAACTTCGCCTACCAGAACATGACCACCATCAAGGCCATTTTCGACAAAGACACCTATACCAATCCGTTTATCGGCGCGGGCGGCAACGGCGTCGGCGTCGACGACTTCAACGCCGACAACTTCGACCACGGCGCGGCGGGCTTTGTCGGCGGTTCGCCATTCTGGGTCAACCAGGCCGGGACCAAGCCCATCTCCGGTTTCCCGGTACCGCCGGGCACCCCGGCGTGGGGCAGCAAGTGGAAAGCGGCGGTGGCCGATACCTACACCCATCACCTGTCGATGGATGCCCACGGCGCGCACCAGTCCTATCGGCAGAACTACCTCGATCTTGATCCGAACTACAAAAACGTCTTTGGCCAGCCGCTGCTGCGCATGACCTTCGACTGGCAGGAAAACGACATCAAGATGGCGCAGTTTATGTTCGATAAGATGGCGCCGATCGCTAAAGCGATGAAGCCGAAATATATCCTCGGCAGCCCAAAAAACGCCAACAGCCACTTTGATACCACCACCTACCAGACCACCCATATGAACGGTGGGGCGGTGATGGGGGAAGATCCGAAAACCAGCGCCGTTAACCGTTATCTGCAAAGCTGGGACGTGCATAACGTCTTCGTCATCGGCGCCTCCGCGTTCCCGCAGGGGCTGGGCTACAACCCAACCGGCACGGTGGCCGCGCTGGCCTACTGGTCAGCGAAGGCGATCCGTGAGCAGTATCTGAAAAATCCGGGTCCCCTGGTGCAGGCATAAAGGAAGGCAGATGATGAAAATGCAATGGTTATCGGCCCTGGTGCTTGGGGCATTGAGCTGCGCGGCCTTCGCCGAAGAGGCGCCTGCGGACAGCAATCTGATTAAGCAGGGGGAGTATCTGGCGCGGGCGGGGGACTGTGTCGCCTGCCACACCAACGGCAAAGCGGGGAAACCTTTCGCCGGCGGTTTGCCGATGGAGACGCCGATCGGCACCATCTACTCCACCAATATCACGCCGGATAAAGAACACGGCATCGGCGGGTACACCTTCGAAGAGTTCGACGACGCGGTGCGCAAGGGCGTGCGGAAAGACGGTTCCACGCTCTATCCGGCGATGCCGTATCCCTCGTTCGCGCGGATCAGCGAAGCGGACATGCGCGCCATGTACGCCTACTTTATGCATGGCGTGGAGCCGGTGAATGTCGCCAACAAGGACACCGACATCCCATGGCCGCTGTCGATGCGCTGGCCGCTGGCGTTCTGGCGCGGCATCTTCGCCCCGACGCCGAGCGACTTTGTCGCCAACCCGCAGGTTGACCCGGTGCTGGAGCGCGGCCGCTATCTGGTGGAAGGCCTGGGCCACTGCGGCGCCTGTCATACCCCGCGTAGCCTGACGATGCAGGAAAAAGCGCTCAGCGAAAGCGAAGGCGATGATTACCTGGCGGGCAGCAATGCGCCGATTGACGGCTGGGTCGCCTCCAGCCTGCGCGGCGAAAACCGCGACGGTCTGGGGACCTGGAGCGAAGCCGAGCTGGCCGAGTTCCTCAAAACCGGACGCAACGATAAATCGGTGGTCTTCGGCGGCATGAGCGATGTGGTGGAGCACAGTCTGCAGTATCTCTCTGATGACGACATCACCGCCATCGCCCGCTACCTGAAGTCGCTCCCGCCGCGCGGCGGCAAACAGACCCCAGCCCCGGTGGAAGACAGCGTGGCGAAAGATCTGTGGAAGGGTAACGACAGCAAAACCGGCGCCGCGCTGTACGTCGATAACTGCGCCGCCTGCCACCGCACCGACGGCGTAGGCTATAAGCGCGCCTTCCCGTCGCTGAAGGGCAACCCGGTGGTACAGACGGAAGATGCCACTTCGCTTATCCATATCGTTCTGACCGGGAGCACCACGCCGGCGGTGAAAGATGCGGTCTCCAACCTGACCATGCCGTCGTTCGGCTGGCGCCTGGACGACCAGCAGGTGGCGGATGTGGTCAATTTCATCCGCACCAGCTGGGGCAACAACGCGCCGGCGGTCAGCGCCAGCGATGTGGCGAAGGTGCGTAAGGAGACTGCGGCGCATGATGAGAAGGCGTTAGGCAACGCCGATATCTCGAAGCTGCCGGGGGCCGGACAGTAACCGTCAGGGTTGCGTCGCCCGCGCGGCGCAACCCATACTTAGCGACGACGTAAAATACTGTCTGAATCAAGGAGTTTGCCTTCATGCTGCATGCAGAGCGACTGACCTGCATCGTTGACGATCGACCGCTGTTTGCGGCGCTGACGCTGTCCCTCGCTGCCGGCGAGCTGCTGCAGGTCGCCGGTGATAACGGCGCGGGGAAAACCTCGCTGCTGCGGATCCTCTGCGGCCTGGCGCGCCCGGAAAGCGGGGTGGTGAGCTGGCAGGGCCAGCCGCTGGCGAAGGTCCGGGAGTCATTTCACCGTCAGCTGCTGTGGCTGGGCCATAAACCCGGCGTTAACGCGGCGCTGACCGCCGATGAAAACCTGCGTTTCTTCTTTCCGGCCAGCCGCCTTCAGCAGCGGGAAAGCGCCCTCGCCGCCGTCGGCCTGGCGGGCTATGAAGACCTCCCCTTGAGCCAGCTCTCCGCCGGGCAGCAGCGTCGGGTGGCGCTCACCCGCCTGTGGTTAACCGACGCGCCGCTGTGGATCCTCGATGAGCCGTTCACCGCCCTCGACGCCACGGCGATGGAAACCCTGACCCGTCGCCTGGAGCAGCACGCCCGGCAGGGGGGATGCGCCATCCTCACCACCCACCAGCCGCTGCGGCCGCTGGGCTGTCCGTTGCGCACCCTGCGCCTCGGCGGCGACGCTGGAGGCGGGCAATGATGCGTGCGCTGTTGGCCCGGGAACTGCGCCTGGCGTGGCGCAGCGGGGCGGAGATCCTCAATCCGCTCTGGTTCTTTCTGATCGTCATCACCCTGTTTCCGTTCGGCGTAGGCGCCGCGCCGCAGCTGCTGGCGCAGATTGCGCCGGGCGTGGTGTGGATCGCCGCGCTGCTGGCGGCGCTGCTGGTGATGGATCGGTTGTTTCGCGACGACTGGCAGGACGGTTCCCTGGAGCAACTGATGCTCCTGCCGACGCCGCTGGTGGCGGTGGTGCTGGTGAAGGTGGTTGCCCACTGGATGATGAGCGGCCTGCCGCTGCTGATCGTCTCGCCGCTGGCGGCGCTGCTGCTGGGGATGAGTCTGCATGACGCCGGTGTGCTGGCGCTGACCTTGCTGCTTGGCACCCCGACGCTCAGTTTTCTCGGCGCGGTGGGGGTTGGCCTGACGGTCGGCCTGAAGCGCGGCGGCGTCCTGCTGAGCCTGCTGGTGCTGCCGCTGGCGGTGCCGCTGCTGATTTTCGCCACCGCGGCCTGCCAGGCGGCCGCCGCCGGGCTCCCGGTCGGCGGCTATCTGGCGATGCTGGCGGCGTTCTTAACCGCCAGCGCCACCCTGTGTCCGTTCGCCACCGCCGCTGCGCTGCGGCTGACCGTGCGATAACTCGCTGCGCCTGCGGGCGCGGCCATCATAACCGTGTGAGTAAGCGTCTATGTGGAAAGCGTTACATCAACTGGCGATCCCCGAGCGGCTGTACCGCCTGTGCGGATGCTGGATCCCCTGGCTGGCGGCGTTGAGCGCGCTGTTGCTGGTCATCGGCCTGGGGTGGGGCTTTGGCTTCGCCCCCGCGGACTATCAGCAGGGGGAAAGCTACCGGATCATGTACCTTCACGTTCCGACGGCGATGTGGTCGATGGGGCTGTACCTGGCGATGGCCGTCGCGGCCTTCGTCGGGGTGGTCTGGCAGATCAAAATGGCCGACCTGGCGATCGCCGCCCTGGCGCCGGTGGGGGCGGTCTGCACCCTGGTGGCGCTGGTCAGCGGCGCGGCATGGGGCAAGCCGATGTGGGGGACCTGGTGGATCTGGGACGCCCGTCTGACCTCGGAGCTGGTGCTGCTGTTTCTGTATGCCGGGGTCATCGCCCTGTGGCACGCCTTTGACGACCGGCGGCTGGCCGGGCGCGCGGCCGGGATCCTCGTGCTGGTCGGGGTGGTCAATCTGCCCATCATTCATTACTCGGTCTACTGGTGGAACACCCTGCACCAGGGCTCGACCAACCTGCAGCAAACCATCGACCCAAGCATGCGTCTGCCGCTGCGGATCTGCATCTTTGCCTTCCTCACGCTGTCGGTCACCCTGACCCTGATGCGCCTGCGTAACCTGATCCTGCAACTGGAGCGCCGTCGACCGTGGGTGGTGGCGCTGGTGAATAAAGGAGCCGCCCGATGAGCCCCGCCTTTTCGTCTTTCGCCGCCTTCCTGAATATGGGCGGCTATGCCGTGTACGTCTGGCTGGCGGTGGCCGTGACCGTCGCCGCCTTTGGCCTGCTGACGGTGCATACCCTGTGGGCGCGGCGGGCGCTGTTCCATGAGGTACGACGCCAGCAGGCGCGCGAGCGGCGGATCGCTGCCGCCCGCGAACATGACAAGGAGGCCGCGGATGCAAGCGCGTCGTAAAACCCGGCTGTATATCGTGCTGGCGGTGCTCGCCGGCCTCGGGCTAACCGTCAGCCTGACGCTGTACGCCCTGAGCAGCAATATCGATCTGTTCTACACCCCGGGGGAAATTATCTACGGCAAAACGGAAACCCGGGCGCTGCCCCATACCGGTCAGCGGCTGCGGGTGGGAGGCTACGTTCAGCCGGGCTCCCTGCAGCGCGACCCGCAAACCCTCGACGTGCGCTTTAAGCTGTATGACGCCCGCGGGGTGGTGGACGTCAGCTATAAGGGCATTCTGCCGGACCTGTTTCGTGAAGGTCAGGGCGTGGTGGCCCAGGGCGTACTGGATGGCGAGCGGCATATTACCGCCCAGCAGGTGCTGGCCAAACATGATGAAAATTACACGCCGCCGGAGGTGAAAAACGCCATGACACCGGAGAAAACGGGGGCGCAGCCATGATGCCGGAGCTGGGCAACTTTTTATTGTGTCTGGCGGCGGGGCTGGCGCTGCTCCTGAGCGTTTATCCCCTGTGGGGCGCGGCGCGGCAGGATCGGCGGCTGATGGCCCTGGCGCGGCCGCTGGCCTGTGGGCTATTCGCCTGTATCGGCGGCGCCTTCCTGCTGCTGGTGCACGCCTTTGTGGTCAATGACTTTACCGTCCGCTATGTGGCGGAAAACTCCAACAGCGCGCTGCCGGTGTGGTATCGGGTAGCGGCGACCTGGGGGGCGCACGAGGGCTCGCTGCTGCTGTGGGTTCTGCTGCTCAGCGTCTGGACCTTCGCCGTCGCCATCTTCAGCCGCCGGATGCCGCTCGACGCCGTCGCCCGGGTGCTGGCGGTGATGGGGATGATCGCCTTTGGTTTCCTGCTGTTTATCCTCTTCACCTCCAATCCGTTCAGCCGCGGCCTGCCGCAGTACCCCATTGATGGTCGCGACCTCAATCCGCTGCTGCAGGATATCGGCATGATTTTCCATCCGCCGATCCTCTATATGGGTTACGTCGGCTTCTCGGTGGCTTTCGCCTTCGCCATCGCCTCGCTGCTGGCGGGCCGGCTGGATACTGCCTGGGCGCGCTGGTCGCGTCCCTGGACCCAGGCGGCATGGATGTTCCTCACCCTCGGCATCGTGCTGGGCTCGGCGTGGGCATACTACGAACTGGGCTGGGGCGGCTGGTGGTTCTGGGACCCGGTGGAAAACGCCTCGTTTATGCCGTGGCTGGTGGGAACCGCGCTGCTGCACTCCCTGGCGGTGACCGAAAAGCGGGGCAGCTTCCGCGCCTGGACGGTGCTGCTGGCCATCGCCGCCTTCTCCCTGTGCCTGCTGGGCACCTTCCTGGTGCGCTCCGGGGTGCTGGTTTCGGTGCATGCCTTCGCCTCGGATCCGTCGCGCGGGCTGTTTATTCTGGTACTGCTGATTGTCGCCATCGGCGGATCGCTGCTGCTGTACGCCCTGAAGGGCGGCCGGGTGCGGGCGCGGGTGGAACATACGCTTTGGTCGCGCGAGACGTTCCTGCTTGGCAACAATATCTTGCTGATGGCCGCGATGCTGGTGGTGCTCCTCGGGACGCTGCTGCCGCTGGTGCATAAAGAGCTGGGCCTCGGCAGCATCTCCATCGGCGAGCCGTTCTTCAATACCATGTTCACCGCCCTGATGGCGCCGTTTGCGCTGCTGCTGGGGCTGGGACCGCTGATCCGCTGGCGGCGCGATGACGTCGCCAGGCAGATTAAGCGCCTGATTATCGCTCTGCTGGTGACGTTGTCACTTTCTCTGGCGCTGCCGTGGCTGCTGCAGGACCGTATCACCGCCATGGCGGTCATAGGCCTGATGATGGCCCTGTGGGTGCTGATCTTCGCCCTGATGGAGGTTCACGAACGGGCCACCCATCGCCACGGCTTCTGGCGCGGCCTGCGCACTCTGACCCGCAGCCAGTGGGGGATGGTGCTCGGCCACGTTGGCGTGGCGGTGACCGTTATCGGCATCACCTTCAGCCAGAACTACAGCGTGGAGCGCGATGTACGGATGCGCCCCGGCGACAGCATCGATATCCACCGCTATCACTTTGTGTTTAACGGCGTGCGCAATATCGTCGGCCCCAACTGGACCGGCGGCGAAGGCATTATCGCCGTGACCCGCAACGGCCGCCCGGAAGCGACGCTGTATGCCGAGAAACGCTTTTACACCGCCAGCCGGATGATGATGACCGAGGCGGCGATCAGCGGCGGGCTGACCCGCGATCTTTACGCCGCGCTGGGGGAAGAGCTGAGCGACGGCAGCTGGGCGGTGCGTCTGTACTATAAACCGTTCGTTCGCTGGATCTGGTACGGCGGGGTGCTGATGGCCCTCGGCGGTCTGTGCTGCATGCTCGATCCGCGCTACCGGATGCGTAAGAAGCTGCAGGAGGCCTCATGAACCGGAAGCTACTGTTTATCCCGCTGGTGCTGTTTCTGGCGCTGGCCGCCGCGCTGTTCTGGCAACTGATGCGCAACGCCGAGGGCGATGACCCGACGACCCTCGAGTCGGCGCTGATTGGCAAACCGCTGCCGGAATTTCGCCTTGAAGCGCTGAATACCCCCGGTCAGACGCTGGACCGACGGACGCTGATTGACGGCAAGCCGCTGCTGCTCAACGTCTGGGCCACCTGGTGTCCAACCTGTCGCGCCGAGCATCAGTTTCTCAACGGCCTGGCGCAGCAGGGCGTGCGGGTGGTGGGGATGAACTACAAAGACGATCGCCAGAAGGCGATGAGCTGGCTGCAGCGCCTGGGGAACCCGTACATGCTGAGCCTCTACGATGGCAACGGCATGCTTGGTCTGGACCTGGGCGTTTATGGCGCGCCGGAGACGTTTCTCATCGACGGTCAGGGCATTATCCGCTGGCGGCACGCCGGCGACCTGAACGAACGGGTGTGGCGCGAGGAGCTCCAGCCGCTGTGGGATCAATACAACCGGAGGGCGGGCTGATGAGAGGGGTAATGGTCATCCTGCTGGCGCTGATGCTGACCGGCCAGGCGTGGGCCGCCATCGATACCTGGCAGTTTAAGGATGAGGCCCAGGAGCAGGCCTTCCGCGAGATCACCTCCCAACTGCGCTGCCCTAAATGCCAGAACAACAGCATCGCCGACTCAAACGCGATGATTGCCGCTGATATGCGGCAGAAGGTGTACGAGCTGATGCAGCAGGGTAAAACGAAAGGGCAGATCGTTGACTATATGGTGGCCCGCTACGGTCATTTTGTCAGCTATGAGCCGCCGCTGACCGCGGGCACGGTGCTGCTGTGGCTGGGACCGGGGTTGTTCGTGCTGGCGGGCG
>NZ_JAGRQY010000069.1:0-12336 GCF_018223905.1 Klebsiella sp. 28 | reverse complement strand
TGGAGGCGCATTATAGGGAGTTCTGAGACGTTGACAAGCCCTGTTTTCAAAAAATTATTCAACCGTCTCTTTTTTGTGCAAAACGCCCTTAGAGCGGTAATTTTTCCAGCGTCGAGAAGCCATAGCGACGCAGAACGGGTAAAAGCTGTTCTGTTTCTGCCGTCAGCGCCATGCAGAATGCTTTATTCTCGTCGCTGGACTTCGCATCCGGCGCTTCATGCTCTAACAGCCAGGCGGTGCGTCGGGCAATCGCCGCGCCGGAATCGATCAGCCGTGTGCCTTCCGGCAGAACGCGCTGCAGCTCCTCCTGTAAAAGAGGAAAGTGGGTGCAGCCCAGCACCACCGTATCCGGCGGCTCCTGCATCCGCAGCCACGGGCGCAGGATACGGCGCAGCTCTTCTAACGGCACAGGCTCGCCGTGCAGCTTCGCTTCCGCCAGCTCCACCAGCTCCGCCGACCCCAGCATTTCAATCCGACATTCATTGGCAAAGCGGTCGATCAGCTCACGGGTATAAGGACGCTTTACGGTACCGCGCGTCGCCAGCAGGCCAACAATGCCGTTCGCCGTTAAACGGGCGGCGGGCTTGATCGCCGGCACCACGCCAACGACGGGGAAAGCGAACTTTTCACGCAGGGCAGGCAGGGAGACGGTACTGGCGGTNNGGCGGTATTGCAGGCGATCACCGCCAGCGCCAGGGGATAACGCTGCTGGACAGCGGTGACGATTTCCACAACGCGCTCAACGATAAACTCCTCGCTCTTCTCGCCATAGGGGAAGGCAACGTTATCGAAAGCATAGATGTAATGCAGATTCGGCAGCAGCTGCCGAATCTCATTATAAACCGACAACCCACCGACGCCGGAATCAAACACCAGCACGGTGGGACGTGGATCAGAAGGTGTAGCTGCCAGACAAGGTGTATTCCCGTCCTGCAGATTGGTAGCCATAAACTGTCTCGTAATCTTTATCGAACAGGTTGGCTATTTTACCACGAACTGTCAGGTGTGAGGTGACGGGATACGATAAACCGACATCCCAGAGGCTCAACCCACCCATATTGACGGTACGCGAGTTGTCGTAGTCATAATCGTAACGCTTGCCGATGTAGTGATACGTCACATCCCACCCCAGATCGTAGACCTGGCCGTTCAGCTCGTATTTCACCTGCTGCTTCGCCCGGCGATAGAGGATCTTATTGGTTTCATCATCGCGAGGGTCAACATACTGCAGCGTCAGATGGTGCTCCACCGGCCCGGTGATTATATTCCCCGTCCACTCCAGCCCCTTAATCGTCGCCGACTTGACGTTGTAATAGGCGTTGTTGTCGTAATCGATGAGGTTTTGAATCTCATAGCGATACGCGGAGAGGCGCCAGTCGACCGGCCCCGTTAACCCTTCAAGGCCCGCTTCCCATTGCTTCGACTCCTCTGGCTTCAGATTCGGGTTAGAGGCGATGCCAAAGCGTTCTGCGCCGTACTGCTGCCCGAGGGAGGGGGCGAGGAATCCTGTGCCGTACGAGAGCGTTGTCCGATAACCGTCGATAAATTCCCAGCCGGCGGCCGTCTGCCAGGTACCGTGCCAGCCAAACTGCTCGTCATGATCCTCACGGCCGGAAGCTTCCAGCGTCACGCTGTCAATCTGCTGCTGTCCCGTCAGATAAAGACCGGTGGTGTCACGCTTATACACGTCGGTACTGGTCGTTCCGCTGGATTTCAGCTTCTCTTGTTTCCAGTCAACGCCGCCGCTCACTGCCCCATGGCCTACCACAACATTATTTCCCCACTGGATATAGCGCTGTTCCATATCATCCAGGGTGGTGCCCGCGGCATAGCGGCCAGCGTCGCTGCTGTAGTTGTAATCTTTGATGCGCTGATAGTTAGCAATCAGCTGGGAGGAGTAAATTCCGGAGTGGTAGTGCAGACCGGTATCCCAGGATTGGGTATAGGATTGATCTTCATCGTTTCCACCTGCGTAGCCCCAGTTACCCTGGTCATAGTCAGCGTTGGCGGAATAACCATAGCCGCGGAAGAACCCCGAGAAGTTGTCATCGAACTGATGCTGTACCCCGCCCCACAGCATTTTATTGCGGTAGCCGTCGCGATCGCTGTCGCCGCTGTAAGAGGAATTCGGCTGGACGTTAAACCCTTTGGTGGTCTGATAGGCGCCAGCAGCGGTAACCAACGTATCGCCAAACCGCTTGTTAAAGGCGCCGTCATAGGACTGATAGCCGTTCGTACCCGCGCCGGCGTTGATCTGCGAACGCTCAGCGTCGGTCATGGTGATGATGTTCACCACCCCGCCGATCGCTCCGGAGCCGTACACCGCGGAGCGCGGGCCGCGGATGTATTCCACCCGCTGGACCAGTGAGATAGGGATCTGACTGATATCTACGCCGTTGGAGATCCCCGGACGCGCCATCGGCACACCGTCGATCAGCACCAGCACGTGACGAGCCTCCGTCCCCCGAACATACAGCGAAGCGCTCTGCCCCATGCCGCCGTTGCGGGCAATATCGACCCCGGGAAGACGACGCATGACATCGTTTAAATCTTTGGACTGCCAGCGGTCGATGTCATCGCGCGTCACAATGTCGGTCGGCGCCAGCACGGTATTGACCGGCTGTTGAAAACGGTTTGCTGTCACCACCAACGTATCTGAATTGCTATCCTGCGCCCAGCCGGAAAATGCCGTGACGGATAAGGCCGTCATCAGCGAAGCTTTTTTAATCATTGTAAAAGCATCCGAAACAGAAAAAGGATGCCGCAGGTTTTATCAGTTGCTCGCGACGATAAAACCCAGTGCGACGTATTCCGGCAGGTCTTCGGGCTTGGAGGCTGTTTCAAGAAATAATGACTTCCCACGGCTAGCCGCAGTGTCTGCACCGAGTGCGCTCATTTCTCACCTTCCTTACCGCTGCGCGTCAGCCCCAGATTTCCACTGGGTTCCCTTTTAACTCACAGGACCGGTAGGCGAATGCTACAATCAGAACCATATAGATGTCCAGACTGCTAATTATATTTCCCGCGGCATTCGAGGCTGGACATCCCCGGCGCTTTCCCTACAATCCCCGCGTACTTATTTTATTCAGGATACATCATGACCCCCGAACACCTTCCTACCGAACAATACGAAGCGCAGCTGGCAGAAAAAGTCGTCCGTTTGCAAACCATGATGGCGCCTTTTGCCGCGCCGGTTCCGGAAGTGTTTCGTTCGCCGGTCAGCCACTACCGTATGCGCGCCGAGTTCCGTCTGTGGCACGATGGCGACGATCTGTACCATATTATTTTCGATCAGCAGACCCGGTCGCGGATTCGCGTTGACAGCTTCCCGGCCGCCAGCGCGCTGATCAATCAGCTGATGACCGCCATGCTGGAGGGCGTACGCAACAATCCCGTGCTACGCCAGAAGCTGTTCCAGATTGACTATCTGACCACCCTCAGCAACCAGGCGGTCGTTTCGCTGCTGTATCATAAAAAGCTGGACGATGCCTGGCGTGAGCAAGCGGAGGCGCTGCGTGACGCCCTGCGAGCCCAGGGGCTCAATGTGCATCTGATTGGGCGGGCGACCAAAACTAAAATCGAGCTCGATCAGGATTATATAGATGAACGCCTGCCGGTTGGCGGGCGGGAGATGATCTACCGTCAGGTGGAAAACAGCTTTACCCAACCGAACGCGGCCATGAACATTCAGATGCTGGAGTGGGCACTGGATGTCACCAAAGGGGCGACTGGCGACCTGCTGGAATTGTACTGCGGCAACGGTAACTTCTCGCTGGCGCTGGCGCGTAATTTCGATCGCGTATTGGCCACCGAAATCGCTAAACCGTCGGTGGCGGCGGCGCAGTACAACATCGCCGCTAACCATATCGACAACGTGCAGATTATCCGCATGGCGGCGGAAGAGTTTACTCAGGCGATGAACGGGGTGCGGCAGTTCAACCGGCTGCAGGGTATCGATCTGCATAGCTATCAGTGCGAAACCATCTTCGTCGATCCACCGCGCAGCGGGCTGGACAGCGAGACGGAAAAAATGGTGCAGGCCTATCCGCGTATTTTGTACATTTCGTGCAACCCGGAAACGCTGTGTCGCAATCTGGAAACGCTAAGCCAGACGCACAACGTTACCCGGCTGGCGCTGTTCGACCAGTTCCCGTATACCCATCACATGGAGTGCGGCGTCCTGCTGACCCGCAAATAGGCCCAAAAAAACCGGCAACGTCATATTGCCGGTTTTTTTTACCGCTGGCGGCTTACTCGGCTGCGGTATCTTTGCGGTTACGCATCTTGTAGCCGATCCAGAAGACCATCGCGACGGACAGAACGGCCGGGAAGAAGTTAGAACCGATATCCGGGTACTCCGCACGCACGACGGTGCTGTACAACAGCACCCCGAGAATAAAAAAGGCGGCGGCCAGGCCCGGTAGCCCAACGGGCATACTGCGATTCTGATAGCGCTGATGCAGACAGTAGACCGTCAGCAGCAGGGATAAAATGGGGAAGACGGAAAACGGAACTATCGAACTGAACAGCGCCGCAAAGGCGCCATTAATGGATAACCCGGCAATCAGCGCCAGCAGCAGCGTACCTTTATCTTGAACTGAGTGTTTCATTGCTCGTCCTTCACGTTATTCGGAATGATGTGACATTTTTTCTTGTTCACGGCGATACCAGTAATACGCGCCTTTCGAGATCATTCGAAGCTGCAGTACCAACCGTTCCTCCAGCTGCCGGCGCTGCTCAGGGCCGACATCCAGCGCTTCCGCGCCAGCGCTAAAAACGATGGTGACCATAGCTTCAGCCTGCGCTTCGGTAAAGGCGCGCGGCATATGGTTTTCGAGTTCTAAATAGTCGGCGAGTTCCGCAATAAAGTGCTGGATCTCGCGTGCGACGGCGGCGCGAAACGCCGCAGAAGTTCCCGAGCGCTCACGCAGCAGCAGGCGGAAGGCGTTCGGGTTGTTACCGATAAATTCCATAAAGGTGGAGACCGAGGTGCGGATCACGCTGCCGCCTTTGGCTATCCGCTGGCGCGCCTGGCGCATCAGCTGGCGCAGCATCAGTCCGCTCTCATCGACCATCGTCAGGCCCAGCTCATCGACGTCGCGAAAATGACGATAAAAGGACGTCGGCGCGATCCCTGCTTCCCGGGCCACTTCACGCAAGCTCAGGCTGGCGAAACTCCGCTCAGCGCTAAGTTGGCTGAATGCCGCTTCCACCAGCGAACGGCGGGTTTTTTCTTTTTGTTGTGCTCTTACGCCCATCACGATGTATGAATCCTTCCAATAGCCCTGCTGGCACTATACCAGAGATTAAAACTAATCGGTTTGCCCTGGATTGTGAATGATTGTTTACGAGCCGTTTCTGCTTTTATGCTGCAAAAAAGCACAACGATAATTGGGTTAAAGCGCAGCGAATGTTATCATCGTGTTTATTTTATGTATAAAACAGGTGAGTAATGCCATGTCACACTCTTGGGATTATGATGCAATAGTGATTGGTTCCGGTCCTGGCGGGGAAGGCGCCGCCATGGGACTGGTGAAACAGGGAGCACGCGTTGCCGTCATCGAGCGCTACCATAATGTCGGCGGCGGTTGCACCCACTGGGGCACCATCCCGTCGAAAGCCCTCCGCCATGCCGTCAGCCGTATTATCGAGTTTAACCAAAACCCCCTCTACAGCGATCACTCCCGCCTTCTTCGCTCTTCTTTCGCCGACATCCTTAACCATGCCGACAGCGTCATCAACCAGCAGACTCATATGCGCCAGGGATTCTATGAGCGCAACCACTGTGAAATTCTGCAGGGCAATGCCCACTTCGTGGATGAGCATACTCTGGCGCTGGAGTGCCATGACGGCACGGTCGAGACTGTGACCGCGGAGAAATTCGTTATCGCCTGCGGATCGCGCCCCTACCATCCGGCGGATGTCGATTTCCACCACCCGCGCATCTATGACAGCGATTCGATTCTCAGCCTGCAGCATGAGCCGCGCCATGTGATCATTTACGGCGCCGGGGTGATCGGTTGTGAATATGCGTCGATCTTCCGCGGCATGGAGGTGAAGGTCGATCTGATCAACACCCGCGATCGTCTGCTGGCCTTCCTCGATCAGGAGATGTCAGACTCGCTCTCTTATCACTTCTGGAACAGC
This sequence comes from Klebsiella sp. 28, assembly GCF_018223905.1. NCBI lineage: Bacteria > Pseudomonadati > Pseudomonadota > Gammaproteobacteria > Enterobacterales > Enterobacteriaceae > Klebsiella > Klebsiella sp. 28. The sequence continues at coordinate 6,189 of NZ_JAGRQY010000069.1, read as the reverse complement.
GGCGTGGTTATTCGCCACAACGAGGAGTATGAGAAAATTGAAGGGGTGGATGACGGGGTGATCATGCACCTGAAGTCCGGCAAAAAGCTGAAGGCCGATTGCCTGCTGTACGCTAACGGCCGCACCGGCAACACCGACACCCTGGCGCTGGAAAATATCGGTCTGCAGACCGACAGCCGCGGTCAGCTGAAGGTCAACAGCATGTATCAGACCGCCCTCCCGCACATCTATGCGGTTGGCGATGTCATCGGCTATCCAAGCCTGGCTTCTGCCGCTTACGATCAGGGACGCATTGCCGCCCAGGCGCTGGTGAAAGGCGAAGCCTCAGCGCATCTGATTGAAGATATCCCGACCGGGATCTATACCATTCCGGAAATCAGCTCCGTCGGGAAAACCGAGCAGCAGCTGACGGCGATGAAAGTGCCGTATGAGGTGGGCCGCGCCCAGTTTAAACACCTGGCGCGGGCGCAAATCGTCGGTATGAGCGTTGGTACGCTGAAGATCCTGTTCCATCGTGAAACCAAGGAGATCCTTGGCATTCACTGCTTTGGCGAGCGCGCGGCCGAAATTATTCATATCGGCCAGGCGATCATGGAGCAGAAAGGCGGTGGCAACACCATTGAGTACTTCGTCAACACCACCTTTAACTACCCGACCATGGCGGAAGCGTACCGGGTTGCCGCGCTGAACGGCTTAAACCGCCTGTTTTAACGCCTTGTCGAAATGGCCATCCATCGTGCCGCGGATGGCCTCCGCCAGATGTTCATAGCGGCTGCGCAGCGGGGAGCCTGGACGATAAACCAGACCGATGGTGCGTCTTGGCTCTGGCTTAATGCACGGCAGGTAGACTACGCCATCGCGTTTTCTCTCCTGCGGCACCGCCAGCGCCGGCAGCAGGGTAATGCCGCTGCCTGCCGCCACCATATTGCGCAGCGTTTCCAGGCTGGTCGCGCGGAAGTGGGTATCCTCATCCGCCCCCGCTTCAAAGCAGAAGCCCATCGCCTGATCGCGCAGACAGTGGCCATCCTCCAGCATCAGCAGCTTTTCACCGGCCAGATCCGACATCGGCACCCGATCGCGGTTCGCCCACGGATGATCTTCATAAATAGCCAGCATCATCGGCTCATCGAACAGCGGCACCTCGATAAAGGCCTCGCTCTCTTTGACCAGCGCCAGGATGGCGCAGTCGAGCTTACCGCTGTCGAGCTGAGCCAGCAGCTGATGGGTCTGCGCTTCGTGCAGATACATTTCCAGCTTCGGGAAGGTCTGATGCAGCATCGGAATGATGTGCGGCAGCAGGTACGGGCCAATTGTCGGGATCAGGCCGATATGCAGCGGCCCGGACATGGTTTCCCCTTGTTGGCTTGCCATTTCCTTGAGCACTTTTACTTCGCGTAACACGGTACGCGCCTGATCCACCAGCAACAGCCCCGCCTGGGTAAACAGAACCTTACGGCTGGTGCGCTCCAGCAGCATGACGCCAAGCTCATCCTCCAGCTTGCGGATCTGTCCGCTGAGCGTCGGTTGGCTCACATGGCATGAGTCAGCCGCCCGCCGGAAGTGGCGGTGTTCGGCGAGCGCTACCAGGTATTCAAGATCGCGAATATTCATTATTCATCCTCCATCGCCACGATAGTCCATGGCGATAGATAGCATAGCAACGAACGATTATCCCTATCAAGCTTTCTGTTCAATAATACGCCCATAAAGACGGTCTACCTGTGAAAATCACTGACCCGTCACACTGTTTCTCTACCCGAACAACTAAAGCCAACGTGAACTTTTGCGGACCTTGCGTCCGCTTTTTTTTGCATAAAAAACCCGGCGTCGCTGGGCTTGGCCGGGTCAGGGAGGGCAGATATCTAAGGATTAGCTTAAACGAGCCTTCGCCTCGTTGATAGCCTGGGCTACCTGCTGCGGCGAGACGCCGCCTTTCGCTGCGCGTTTCTCGAGGCAGGACTGCAGCGACAGGATCGGATACACATCGTCCGCAATCACCGGGCTGAATTTCTGCAGATCGGCCAGGGTCAGCGCTTCCAGCGGTTTCCCTTGCGCAATGGCTTCCACTACCGCTTCACCGACAATATGGTGCGCCTCGCGGAACGGTACGCCTTTCGCCACCAGATAATCCGCCAGCTCAGTGGCGTTGGCATAGCCCTGCTGCGCCGCTTCCGCACAGCGCGGGCGTTTTACCTGAATGCCGTCCAGCACCAGGGCCGCCATATGCAGGCAGTCGAGCCAGGTATCCAGGGCGTCGAAAAGCCCCTCTTTATCTTCCTGCATGTCTTTGTTGTAGGCCAGCGGCAGTCCTTTCAGCGTCATCATCATGCCGGTCAGCGCACCCTGCACGCGGCCGCATTTGCCACGGATAAGCTCCAGGGCGTCCGGATTTTTCTTCTGCGGCATCAGCGAGGAGCCGGAGGTCACGCGGTCGGAAAGCTCGACGAAGTTCGCCTCGCCGGAGTTAAAGAAAATCAGATCTTCCGCAAAGCGCGACAGATGCACCATACCGATAGCCGCATCGGAAAGCAGCTCCAGCACATGATCGCGATCGGACACGCTGTCGAGGCTGTTGCGGTTGGCGGAGGCAAAGCCCAGCCAGCCGGCCAGCTGCTCGCGGTCGATCTCATACGCCGTCCCCGCCAGCGCGCCGCAGCCCAGCGGGCTGACGTCGAGGCGCTTCAGCGCGTCCTGCAGACGGCTTTCGTCACGCGCCAGCATTTCAACGTAGGCCAGACACCAGTGCGCGAAGGTCACCGGCTGGGCGCGCTGCAGGTGGGTGTACCCCGGCATTACCGCGTCCTGATTCTGCTGGGCGGTCTCCACCAGCGCGCTCTGCAGCTGGCGGTTCGCCGAGAGCAGTTCGACAACGGTATCTTTGCACCACAGTTTAAGATCGGTGGCGACCTGGTCGTTACGGCTGCGCCCGGTGTGCAGTTTCTTGCCCAGCTGGCCCACTTTATCGATCAGCTTGCCTTCCACCCAGCTGTGAATATCTTCGGCATCGCTGGCGAGGATTTGCTGCGGATTGGCGCGCACCTCTTCCAGCAGCACGTTCAGCGCTTCTTCCAGCTGCTGCTGTTCAGCGGCACTCAGAACGCCGACCGTTACCAGCGCTTTCGACCAGGCGACAGAGCCAACGATATCCTGCTCCGCCAGACGATAGTCGAAGCGCAACGAGTCGTTGAACTGTTTGAACCGTTGATCTGCTGCCTGTGTAAAACGCCCGCCCCAAAGTGCCATAACATGCTTCCTTTATTCGTTAGTTCCGCCGGCGGCATTGTGCCGCCCGGCCTACGGTCTTGTAAGCCCGGCAGACGACGCGCCGCCGGGCATGAAATCTTAAGCCAGAATACGTGTGCCGATCGGCGTGCCGTTAAATAACGCCGGCAGCTGCTCGGCGTGACGCCAGGAGGCGATATCCACCGGACGACCCAGAGCACGTGCGGCGTCAAGGGCCGCATTCACTTTAACAATCATGCCGTCGGTGATAATCCCCTGCTCGATCAGCTGCTCCGCTTTCTCGGCGGTCATCTCGGCAATGCGCTGCCCTTTACCGTCGAGGATACCGCTAACGTCAGACAACAGGATCAGATCCGCCCCCAGGGTGGCCGCCAGCGCTGTCGCCGCCTGGTCAGCGTTGACGTTCATCAGCTGGCCTTCATCGGTCACCCCGATAGAGCTCACCACCGGCAGGTAACCGCCGGCCAACAGGGTGTTGATCAGCGTCGGGGAGCCCGGCTGCGCCAGCCCGACATGGCCCAGCTCAGCATCCAGCTGCGTCACCTTCACGCTATCGCCATCGCCGAGGAACAGGCCTACCGAGGAAATACCATGTTTTTTCGCCCACGCCAGCAGCGTCTTGTTGGCGGTTCCCGCCAGCGCGCCGGTGATGATGTCGATTTGCTCAGCCGGCGTAACGCGCAGGCCATTTTTCTTCTGCACCGGCAGGTTGAGCTGCTTCATCAGCTCATCCACCACGCAGCCGCCGCCGTGGACGATAATCAGCGGACGCTGGTGCGCTTCACGGTAGTTAACCAGCGCGGTAAACAGGCGCTCCAGCGCTTCTTCGCTATCGAGTAATACGCCGCCAAGTTTGATAATTAATGGGTTCATCATCACACCTTAAATAAGAGACTGCGTCTCAGCGAAGCCGAAACGAATATTCGCGCACTGCACCGCCTGCGCTGCGGCGCCTTTCAGCAGGTTATCCTCTGCCGCGACGACGATGAGATGATCGTCCTGCACGGCAAAACCGATATCACAGAATGGCAGGCCTTCGACGCTTTTCAAAGCGGGCACGCCTTTATCATATAAACGTACCAGTGGTTTATCGGCGTAAGCCTGCTGGTAAACCGCCGCGATCTGCGCATGGCCGACGCCCGGCTTCAGGCGGCAGGTGATAGTTTCCAGGATGCCGCGCTTAAAATTACCCAGGTGCGGGGTAAAAATTACCTTTGCCCCGAGGTGGCTGGCAATCTCCGGCTGATGGCGATGGTTAAATATGCCGTACGGCTGCAGGCTAACTTCACAGAAGCTGTTGCCGATCGCGGCCTTACGACCCGCGCCGCTCACCCCGCTGGTAGCGTTGATTACCGGCCACTGGTTGAGATCCAGCAGATTGGCCTCAATCAGCGGCTTCAGCGACAGCTGCGCCGCCGTCGGATAGCAGCCTGGCACTGCGATTAACTGCGCGTCTTTAAGCGCATCCGCGCTCCACTCCGCCAGACCATACACCGCCTGTTTGAGCAGGTCGGGATGCTGATGAGTGAAACCGTAATATTTTTCGTAGAACGCCCCATCGTTAACGCGGAAGGCACCGGAGAGATCGAACACCACGCAGCCAGCGGCAAGAAACTGCGGCGCCAGATCGTGACTCACTTCGTGCGCGGTGGCGAGAAACACCACGTCCACGCCAGCGCTGAATTCGCTGATATCGGACATCGGCTGCAGCGGCATATCGACAATGCCTTTGAGCTGCGGATGCAGGTCGGAAATTAATTTTCCCGCATCATTGCTTTGCGCGGAGACCGTCAAAGCGGTTATGTTCATATGCGGATGACGATTGATATAGGTCACCAGCTCTGCGCCGGCATAACCACTGGCACCCACAATCAGCGTATTTAACATTGGAAGCGCATCTCCTTACATTCGATGGGTTTTCTTACGCTCAACGATATTGTATTTTTATTCACAATAAATGCATGAATATTGATACTATCACGACCCAAGGTGTGTCAACAATGAAAAACAATTTACCGCCCTTTATCGAGATTTACCGCGCGTTGATCGCCACACCGTCCATCAGCGCGACCGAAGAGGCTCTCGATCAAAGCAATGAGTCTTTAATCAATTTGCTGGCAGGCTGGTTCCGCGATCTCGGCTTCAATGTTGAGATACAGCCGGTGCCGGATACGCGCCATAAATTCAACCTGCTGGCCAGCACCGGACACGGCGCCGGCGGCCTGCTGCTCGCCGGGCATACCGATACCGTGCCGTTCGATGATGGCCGCTGGACGCGCGACCCGTTCACCCTCACCGAACACGATAACAAGCTCTACGGCCTCGGCACGGCCGATATGAAAGGCTTCTTCGCCTTTATTCTCGACGCCCTGCGTGATGTCGACGTCACCACGCTGAAAAAGCCGCTGTATATTCTGGCCACTGCCGACGAAGAGACCAGCATGGCCGGCGCGCGCTATTTTGCCGAAACCACCCGGCTGCGCCCGGACTGCGCCATCATCGGCGAGCCCACCTCCCTGCAGCCGATCCGCGCCCATAAAGGCCATATGTCCAACGCGATCCGTATTCAGGGCCAGTCCGGCCACTCCAGCGATCCGGCGCGCGGGGTCAACGCGATTGAGCTGATGCACGACGCCATCGGCCGGATTATGCAGTTGCGCGATCTGCTTAAAGAGCGCTATCACTTCGAGGCGTTTACGGTCCCTTACCCAACCCTCAACCTGGGCGCTATCCATGGCGGCGATGCCTCAAACCGTATCTGCGCCTGCTGTGAACTGCATATGGATATCCGCCCGCTGCCGGGGATGACCCTAAACGATCTTAATGGTCTGTTGGGCGAGGCGCTGGCCCCGGTCAGCGAACGCTGGCCGGGCCGCCTGACGGTCTCTGAGCTGCATCCGCCGATCCCCGGCTACGAGTGCCCGCCGGACCATAAGCTGGTGCAGG
>NZ_JAGRQY010000068.1:0-37793 GCF_018223905.1 Klebsiella sp. 28 | reverse complement strand
AGCATCCTGGCTTTTAATGGTCGCAGCCTCTTTCGGACGCTCTATCACCCCGCTCATCGTTGTCCCGCGCCGGAATGTCGCGGCCGCATGCTCCTCAACCGCCAGATTCAGCCCCAGAACATCGGCGTTCGTCTGAATGGGGGAACTGCCGATATAGCCATCCAGAGAAAAGACCTTCACATGGTGCATCATGCGCATCGGCAGAATTTCGCCGACTTCCGGGAGTTGGTAATACGGCATACCGTCCGGCCCTTTAAGCACAATGACCTTTTTCGGGTTAATGGGGATCAGCTCTTTCGGGTAGCCTTTTCCGTCCCGTTCGATGATCGAGTAGCAATTTCCCTCCAGCCCCAGCAACCCCTGCTGCTGCTCGAAATACTCGAATGAGGTGTCTTTCCTGTTGGGCTGGGAGTGAATCAGGTCATAAACCGGGTGGTCCGTCGCACGCTGGCGCCCGCCATTTTTATCCCGCCGGTAAAGTTCGCACGGCAGCTGCGCAACGGACTCAGCCAGGAGGGTGACACAGGCCCGGACCGCTGAAAGTCCCAGAGCGGTTTCCGGCGTGATTATGATGCCAGTTTTGCTCTGGCTTGAACGAACCCCGCCCAGCATAGCTTCCCAGAAGCTATTACCCGAGTATTGTCGGCCCCTGAACATCTGGGGTAGGAACATTATTTACCTCCGCCATTGCTGACGCCGGAGGAAAAGGCCCGGGTTGTCATATATGACCAGCCCAGACAAATAATCCCTCCTGTTATCAATCCCACTGATGGAGAAATAAGCCAGGCACCTGCGGATAACAATCCAGCACCAGTGAGGCCGACAATAAAACTCAGAACTGAAATTAGCATGCTATATCTTCCTCATCGTATACGGATGTTATCACTGAACTGTTAAGCATGGCGCGCCCCAGCCCCATCATTAAACCAACCGCACCATCTATCTTGTTCTGCCGCCCTTCTTTCCCGGGACGCACAATATCGTCACTTCCGGGAAGGTACTGGCCGACGATATTGGAAATACACCAGTTCATGACAGGGTGTCCGTCATGATGGAATCTCCCCGAGATGAGCGCAGCCTCAATCTCTCTCATAGGATCACTCATATGGGTAAAATTTTGTCTTATCTCGACAGGCTCAAGCCCCTCTTCCTCAAGCATGTGACGTAATGAAGTCGCGCCATAAGGATCAATGGGGCATTGGGCAATTTTTACGGTATTCCGCAGCTTCAGGATCGTTTCAAATATCAGCCTGTAATCAACTTCGCCACCATCGGTCGGGATCAACTTACCCTGCCGGACAAAGGACTGATAACGTTCTGCGGTACTTTTCAGCGCGGTCTCCTGCGAGTAAATGGTTTCTTCTGGTGCCCAAAACAGAGGAGAAACACAGTAAAAATGTGTTATTCCGTCTATTTCACGACGAAAAACTGGAACCACGGCATTGAGGTCAACTTTCGAGGCCAGATCGATACCCAGCCAGCATTCTTCCCCTTCAAAATCTGACAACTTAAGGTTTTTATCGGCTGCATCCATCCATTTTCTCAGGTCGTAATAAGCTGATTTTGCGCTTACCCAGCGATTGAAATGCTTGGTCAGAATCTTGTTTGTCTGCCCGGGCGTCGACATACCCAATAATTGTTTAGCCCGGAGAAAATCTGCTTTTACCGAAATGCCATAGTTGGGGTTTGCCTTGATTAATGCCTCAGGAGTCGTCCAGTCATCATCGTCATCAAGGCCATAAATCAGACCAAATATGGTTTCATTTTCCTCGCCATTACGGGTTCTCCGCAGGATCTCTACAACCTGAGTACGCTTTTCATAGCAAGGGGATGTAATGTCATAGCCGGCAGTGGTGATGATCAGTGTCATCGGTTGTTCACGAGCCCCCATACCGGTGGTCATGGTGGTGTAAAGCGCATCAGTAGTATGTTCGTGATATTCATCAATGATGGCGCATGATGGCGAATCACCATCCCCCGGGTCACCGATCACAGGCGCAAAAACCGAACCGTCAGGGCGCGTCATTTTTTTTGCCCAGGGTTTTATCGAGAATTTTTGCCGCAATGCCGGCAGCTTTTTCACCATTTGCAGCGCCGGAGAAAATACCTTCCATGCCTGTTTTTCAGTCGTGGCGCCGCAATAGACTTCTGCACCATGCTCGCCATCTGCACAAAACATATAATTTCCTACAGCAGCGGCAATAGCGGATTTCCCGTTCTTCCTGGGCACCTCGATATAGATTTCAGAGAAACGACGCAGGCCTGTCTTCTTGTGTACCCATCCAAACGGTACGCCAAGAGCGAACTTCTGCCAGGCTTCAAATTCAATCCGGAGTTTACGCCGGGCCCATTCCCCTGAGGTATGAGGCATTTTCTGGGCAAAACGAAGAAATCGTTCTGCTTTGTTTTTATCGAAGCGGTAGGGCCAGTGGGGATCCTTTGCTCGTTCGAGGTCGTCCAGATGTCGCTGACAGGCAAGTATCGTTAACTGACACGCCAGAATCTTCCCGCCAACGATATCCCGCGCATACTGGTTCGCTGCATTGACGTTCGGATAGGTTGCCATCAGTCAAACTCATCGAATTCATTCCCGTCATCGTCCGGATCCTTTTGTCCGCTGGTCATGCGAAGACGACTGAGCGGATCTAACCCCAACAGAGAGCCCAGGCGGGCAAGCTGGGAAACCGAGTCATTCCGGACATTAACTGCAGGGTGTTTTTTCAGCCCCCCCATTTCACTTTCTGAGGTCAGTCCGCTGGCCAGCATTTTTTCGGCTTCGAGCATCAGATGAAAAGCATTGCAGTAAGCCAGTAACAAAGGTGCGTCCTCCAGCTCAAACACCCCTCGGTCGATGAGTATTTTGCTTTGCGTCTTCCACATTATTATTGCCGCCTCCCCCATTAACTCAGCGGGAGGCGCAATACGTGTTAATTTGCTTTTTTGCCCGGTGGGTAAAGTGGGTTTTCGGCCACCACCGGACGATCGAATTCCTCCGGCCATAAACGTTCCTTTGATAGATGAAACCTTCCGGAAAAAAGTTTCTTATTTCTGGCGTGTAAAAATAGACTTCAACGGGCAGTCCCGAAGTGCGAAAGGGGTCAGGGATTTGATCCCCCCTTCCCCCTGGCTGCAGCTGCCTCAGTCGAGGTGGAGGTCGTCATTCCGGCTGCGCCGGCGGCGAATACGGTTCGCACTGCGTGGGCCGGCATATATCAGACGTTCAATGAACACCAGTTGTTATACCGGCTGTCAGGATCCTGTCGCTGTAGCAGATCCTCCATCGGCCTGCAGTACGCTTTCTGGAAGCCGTTCATCTAATGGCTGGTTCTCGAAAACCTTCATCCCAAACTGACCAATCCAGGTGCTAACTGAGTTGATGTTCCCTGCGATGAAGTCGGTCACCTCGGCGATCAATCCTTTAACGACGACATCCGTGCTCTGACGCCAGTAATTCTCAATCGCGACCAGCAACGGATCGGAACCATTACTGACAGATTGTTCACCTACGCTATACGTTTTTTTCTTCGCGCTATCGGTTATACATCGCAGCTGGCTGGTCTGGACGGCTCCAACCTCTGCTGCAATTACCTGCATCGTCAACGTAGCCACTTTGTTCCCGTCTGCATCAGCGCTGGATGCATAGAACATGGAGAGCGTCAGATCCGTGCGTTTATACATCATTGCTTACCTCCCCTACGATGGCGGGAACGACGACCGCCGGGAAACGGAGATTGTTGATCCTGTACCAGCTCACCCACTAAAGGTTCCTGGGCCGACTCAGCAGCCGGTGCCGGTGCAATATCATGCGCAATCGTCAGTTTCAGCAGTGGGCGGCCGCCCTGGACATGCTCAAAATGGATGCCATGCACGGCTTCATTCATTCGTGACTGACCATCAGTCTCCAGAACGGTCAAAACGCCATCAACGTATTCAATTTTGAAACTCTTCATCGGGTTCTCTCTGTTGCTGTTTTCTTGCTGTGGCAGGTCCAGCACAATGACTCCAGATTAAAGTCATCATCGGTACCACCATGAGCTTTAGGAATGATGTGGTCGACACTTGAAGCTTTCGTGGCAATACCGTCTCGCCTGCAGTTCTGACAAAGGTATTTATCCCTCTTCATGATACGGGCCCGTTTAATTTCCCACGGACGACCATAACCACGTTCATGCCGAGTTTTTCCGGGCTGATAGTTACGCCAGCCATCACCGGCGTGTTGCTGCCGATGGATCTCACAGAACCCACTGACATCATTCGTTACTGCCGTGCATCCTTTGTGCCGGCAAGGTCGTTTAGCGCGTGGAGGCATAACTTTTTCCGAAGTTAGTGATAACGCAGTCGTTAACACCGTTTTGTGTTACAGGGATGATGCCAGGGTGAACTTGGGTGAACTTGATGCCATATTCACCCCAATAAAAAGCCCCGCATAAGCGGGGCTGTAGATTCAGAAATATGGTTTTGGCTACTGGTAGGTATATGCGAAATGCCCTTCGATCTGAGATCTGACATCAACAGTTTCGTCTAACTTTAAGGAATCATAGCCCTTAATATGGAAATGAGGCTCATATGCATAAATCGTAATAAATGCATATGACCCTTCATCTCCCGTGAAAATCTCATATTTGACGCGAGAAAGACCGGCACCAACTAACATGTATGTATCCAGAAGCTTCTGGGTATTCATCATCCATTCCTTTTCCTTTAAAAATCCTTATCAGCATACATGAATTCGATGGATGACGACTGCAATGAATTCTTGCAGGCTTCAAAAAAACCTCAATATCAGTAAGTTAATACCCATACAGCCCCCCAAATATGCCAAAAAATAAAGCAGAAAGCAGCCAGGCAAGTGCAGTCTTCTTCATTAGCACTCCGTAAAATGCTATAGACATTGCTAGACACATCGTTATAAAAACTGGCCACATAGTCAATAAAAAAAGCAAATAACCAAAAAACCCACTATTAATAGTTATATTCACCGCTAACTTAACCCTGACGTTCTAAATATGAGCTGTATCGCATGACACCATGCAATCTGTTCTTTCTGGCGAACTATAGCATTATCAAAGCCACTTAGTGAATGCTTGATGCCTTAGCCGCTGAGCTCCGTTAACTGATTTACACCCGCTACGCTTGTTATATCCGGAGTGTTGTCTAAACTATCTAATGACTTTGCTCTGCCACGACAAAGTCCGTCGTTCTACCTGTGAGCTTAGGGATGAGCCACTTCCTGTAGTATCTGGCCTTCCATTTTTTCTCAAAACCAGTAGAAAAACATCCCGCAATCTGACTATACTCCTACATTGGCTGCCCCTGCAGCACCCCGTCAATCTGTCGGATTTACTCCACGGGGTTTTTTATAACCTGAAACTGCTGGACAAAAGACTCCAAGAACTAAGCCCACCAGCAGCACATTTCCAGGATATCCATAAACAGGATACCTAAGAGTTGTTATGTCCTTCGAACATATAAGGCGCGTATGATGATTAGTTATATTCAAACCTGAGCTCATCAAGCCTTAATGGTTTTCTTATAAAAGTATTTTTGCATTAGATAATGAGTATCTGCCCCTCGCACAATGCGCAAAGCATAGGGGAGGATTCATCGTAATCACCATTTCCATCGGTGTAATTATTAACCACCCAAAGAGTGTAATCAATCGTGTCATCTCTGACAAGATTGATATTCCCAGCATTCTGTTCACCTCGTAAAATATACTTACCTTGCTTATCTTTTATACCATGAGAGAGAGTCCCACTCCTTTATTAAAATAATAGATAAAATCTTAAGTCCACCATCTGATACAAGTACTTCCAATGACAGTTTGTCACCTGAAGCTGGATCAGACATTCTTGCATAACATTTTCTAATCACAACCAACCTACTCATTTTTGGGTAGGGTATAAGCAAGGCAGGGACTGAATTCAACAAGAAAATAACCTATCGGGCTATCGCTTTATAATAAGCCTGCCAGCGGTACTTATCCAATCTCAGTTGCCGCAAGCACTGAGTGCTTTCAATATCAGCCTGCAGATCTTCGTCGCTGTCCTTCGCGGCGTCACTTGCTTTGCACGGCGGGCTCATCAAATCCGGGGATGGAGTTGGCAGCATCGATGGCGCGCTGACGCAGCTGCACAGCATCATCATCAAACCTGCATACAATACGATTCGGAGACTGAACATATTTCACCACGTCACGGGTTATTGTTTTGTAGATGACCTTACCCGCTTCGTTAGCAGTAGCGGCCTTTTCCTCTACAGGCTTAATGGTACTCTCGGCCTTCTCTCTCTTCTTTGAAGCTTGAGCATTGATGTGATCAGCGTGAGAACTCCAGCCTGAGCGCCACGAAATCACGTTAGAGGCCAGCAGGATTGTTATAGCGATGATAACGGCGGTTAAGCGACTCATCTTTGCTCCCATAAACAAACTTCACGCTCAACTTCCCTCCGGGTAATAAGTCCTTTCCACTGCTTACCTTTGGCATAGGTCCAGCGGAGCAGTTGATCGCACGCTCCTTTAGGGTCACCCTGGTTGATTTTGCGAAGCAGTGTGGAGGTCTGGAAGTTACCAGTTCCGACGTTATAGGCGAACGAGTACAAAGCCCCACGCATAGTTTCTGGGATCGGTTTTTTGATGTAAGGGTTGATCTGCCTGGCGACGGTATTCAGGTCTTTATTTAGTAGCGCCCGACACTCTGCCTCGGTATAGGTTTTGCCGAGCATGATGTCTTTACCTGTGTGGCCGTAGCAAACCGTCCAGACACCTACCACATCCTGATAAGGGTCGTATCGCACTCCCTCAAGCCCATCATTACCCGTCGGGCCAGTAATGAGTGCAGAGGCAATCGCAAAGGCTCCACCGCCGACTGCAGCAAGAACGCTTTTACGTAGTGTCGGAGACATTATTCACCTCGCACAGCTTTTCGCCGGTCTTCTTTAATTTTGAAATACAGATTCGTCAGGTATGTCAGCAAGCCAAATACCAGACTTCCCAGAACACCAATAGCGGCCCACTGGGATGGGGATACTTTGTCGAGCAATTGCAACATCCAGAACCCCGCGTTACCTGCGGACGTTCCGTAGGCAATACCTGTTGTTAGCTTGTCCATTCGATACATACTCCACCTCCGGATTAACGGGGTGCTTTGTGCGTGTAGGGGGTCAGGCCCATCGGGCTGATTTAACAACGAGCCGTATCGATGATGATTCCCGTGAGCCTGAAATGAAAAAGGCCACGCAAATGCGCAGCCTTTGAATAGATCCGCTGGAAAAGAACAGCCTACGCGTTAACGTGGGCTTGAGGTGAAGTTGTGGTGCCGGGTGCCTCCCGGTAAGCCTTTGGTCAGCCACCATGACTCGCGCATTCGGTTTAGCAATAAAACAATACTGTTTACGCCCCTCCGCTCAGGGGGATTCACCACCCATAAAACTTAACATCTCAATAACGTCTCTTCAATGCCAAACGTCGCTATGACCTAATTTTTCGGCGTAAAGCATCCTTCTGTTCCGCTTCTTATTGCTTTGAGCCTCACTCCGTTGAAGGGGAAAGGAGTTCCTGCAAATGAATCCATCGCCTTCCTTGTTTTGATGATTTATTTGGGCAGATTACGAGCAAAAAAAACCCGCCAGAGAAGCGGGAAGAAAATTGGCAACCAAGGCTGTAACGAAAGGAAGGTGCACCTAATAGTCCGAGCTACCGATTTACCAGGAAGCATTCACTTTTGCCTTTACGTTCTATAAACATAGCAGGGCAACCGCAAAAGTAAACCCACTATGAAATATTCAATATGCTTAGTGACAGTGTGGTGCCGGGTGCCTCCCGGTGAGCATGCCCCAGTCGGCATGGCCCGCGCTGCATTTACAGGTTTCTGTAACTGACTGGTCGCCCCTCCGCATAGGGGGATTCACCACATCAATAATTTAGGATGCAAACAATCAAAGTGTCAATATCTGACCATACCGCCAGCGCCTCTGCCATAATATAAGCCAGCAACAGCCCACTTAAATTGTATGCATTCTGATACTTGAAGCTATTGCAAAGCCCTGACTCAATGCAGTCACCCACTGATATCAGGTAAATACGAGGTAAGTAAAATGCTATCTACTGATAACCAAAGAATTTCAGAGATTTTTGAACGTTTGGCAGAAATAGCAGCTAAAACCGCTGAATTAACAAGCAACCCTAATCTATCCCCTGCTCAAAAGTAGGCAGCATGTGACAGTTACTTTATCGAACATGATCAGTTAACAACCGAAGCCCTAGAGATCTTCAAAAAAATCATTAAAAATCCTCGGTGAATGCTGAAGCATGTGAGATTGCGTATGCAATACGACGATATGACAGGGGTATTGATGCAGCGCATCTCGCGAATACCCCTGTCGTATCGCCGGAAAGCAAAAACCCCGCACGGGCGGGGTCTTCGTTATATTCAGATTGTCGCTTTTTGTCGCTGCCGAGTGGCGCAGCTCTGCCAAGCATGAAGGGATTATCTAACTTTCTGGCCCATTTTCAATACCAAAAAGTCAACATAGCACTTTTTGCTAATCCGCATGAATCGCCTTATGAACAGAAAGGAAAGCTTTTGCTCTGAATATTTCAAGACACCAGCGCACTCTTTTCCGGGCCTCACTGTCTGTTAACCATGGCGCCACCAGCTGTATTTCCCGTGTTATGTCTGAGATTTTTTTGCGGGTGGTGTAATAGTTAACGCCAACGAGATAAACAGGATCACCCGTTTCAAATATCGCCAGTACACATCGTTCAACAAATTCAACATCATCCTCAGTGATCGCAGCGTCAATGGCCACAGTTGCAGGTTTTGGCCACAAAATGGCATGCGCCCTGCTTAGTGCCTGCCGCCCGCGATAGCCTTCACTCCTTGCCTGCTCAATTGCTGCCGTAAAGCGCTCTAATGCTCTATCTGACCAGTGATCACCCTTCATACCTCGCCAGCATGAATGTCCTGATGGTTTGCGAGGGGCCGCACCTCCTCTCATACCTTCTCCCCATACAGTAAGCAGAGATTTTATCCAGGCGGACTGAATGCCATTAAGGGGAGTGAATCGGCCCAGCCAGCTTTTGCGCGGGGCGGCGGCCACTGTTTCTAATCCTGCACGGTGTAGACGGCGTTGACGTGGTGTCATTCTGTTCTTCTCCTTACTACGCCAGAACGCCGAGCGCGTATGCCCGGTCCAGCAATTTAATAATCAATACCGGCTGGGTGCCGTATTCACGCTCAAAAGCGGCAGGGTCATGGTGCAAAGCACGGTGGTGCTTGCGGCATAATGGGATCGTAAAAATATCGTGGGCCTTGGTGCCTACGCCGCCCTGCCCCCAGCCAATAAGATGATGGGCATCATCTGCAGGCTGCCCACAGCACATACACGGCTGTTTTTTAACCCATGAGATAAAGTCAGCTGATAACCATCGGCTCCGCTTAGGTCTCGCGAATAGTGTCGCCGGTGCAACAGGATCGACGTTCACAGGAACCAGAGGTTTGCCCGGCGTTGTTTTTGCCGTTGGCCTGATTGCTTTTTCGATACGGGGAGAAAGAATGCTGGTGGCCGGTACCGACGGAACGATCTCACTCTCCCTGTAAACAGATTTAATGCCATCGTCTTTAATACGCAGGGATCGGCGCGCCATTTCTTCTGTAATTTCATCGCCAATCCCGGCGCCTACCGCCCACCAGCATAGCTCCGCCAGTGACAATGATCGCTGAGCGTCCAGCCCAAGCGCGATGCGGGCAGTGTCGATTACCCAGTCAGCGTTATTAACACCTACCAGTTGATCGAGGGTGTGTTCCGTTTGGTTTTTCAGCTCATTATCACAGTGCCAGCATGCGATTATTACACCCGTCGAATGGCGAAACGGGACGAGCTCATGGTGATGGTAATCGGAATGTGTCCACTGACAGTTTTTAACCTGCCTACGCAACCATGACTCGAGGGCACTAACCCCACCAGCTGCAGTGATAACTGCCTTCTTCATGAAAAAAGGTCTGATCACCATATCATCCCGCAACGGCTGCCGGGCATCAGGAAGACGTCCACTGGGTATCTTTTTCATGCTTGCCGGCGGTATTTCAACAAGAACTCGGCCGGCACCGAATAACGGCATTAATTCACTACCCGGCTTAAGCAGCACAATTCCAAGATGACGTGCAATATCCACGTTAAGCAAAGCTCGCATCAGTCCCTCCACATCTTCTGTATGTAGGTCCTGTCAATCCGTGGCGGCTTCTTCGATTCCGGCAACAACACGCGGATCTCCCACGATGCAAAGTCTCTGGATAAGCTCTTCTCAACCACACAGTTATTTTTACGGTATCGATCCACCAGCTCTGTAGCCTCAGCCTCTGAAAGCTGCTCGTGTAAAAACCAACTTTTCTTCATGGCTGATCACCGAACAGTCGCAAAAACTCAATCGCTCTTTCACGCGCGCCGGGTTCTTCAGCGATCATTTCCGGCAGCAGCTGCACGGCGAGCATAGGCTCCTTTCGCCCGACGATGGAAATTCCTCTGGAGACACGGCGAGAGAGTTTTATGAAATTTTTTCTCTCTAACGCACGCAGATGCAACAGGACAGCATTAGACGAGCTAACGCCGAGCATATCGGCCAGCTCAGATAGCGTAGGTGGGTAGCCATGCTGATTGATGTAGGCCACCAGCAGATCGAAAACTTCCTGCTGTCGAAAAGTGAGTTTCGAAGACGAGAGTAAACCGGCGCTCGTTGAAGGAGCACCAGTCAGAGGGGATTTTGATACTTCGGTTGTTTGCGTCATGGCTTCTCTCCGTGACGCAGCAGGTATAGGTTGTTCAGGCCTATGACGGGATTGTAACAGAACCAGGGGGAACCTGGTAACCAACTCCAGACCTAGCCTTTTCAATCATCTGTGAAAAAAGAGAGAGAGTCCCCACTATCTCATCCGGCTGCAAAGGCATAAACGAAACAGTGTCGCCGCGCCGGTACATCAGAGCGCGCTCACACACAGGAAAGGATGTCAGACGGGCAACGATCACCCCATCGTCGCATCTGATAATTGCATAGCCGGTGTTCGGCGTTTCTTGTTTTTTACTCACAGCCAAATCCTCAAAATAAACCAGGCAAGCCACTGGACCTCAACTTAACAAAACCAGTCATCAGCGCTTTCCCAGGTGTCCTGCAGGATTTCCTCAATACGTTTTTTATCTCCGTCCATTCCACCAAGCACGGTCAAACCATCGGAGCTGGCCCGACGAATCACAAGACTGCAGTTATTAAAGTTTTGATCCAATCGCCGCAGTAGCTCCTTCTCCAGAGCAGGCACAGCGCCATCCGGCAATTTTTTTTGGCGATCAATTGTGATTTCCACTTTCATAACTAGCTCCTCACGCAAGTACTGTATAAATAAACAGTATACTTGTTAGGTGAAATGTTCAAGCGTTTAATGCCACTTTTCGCTAACCCATGCTCATGTTTAGATTGATCTTTTCTCCACAAAGGACGAAATCCGCTATCACAGGGATACAGTCATTTTTGTGGTGATCAACACCTTTGATAAGAAACGTTGCTACCTCTGGCGTTCCAGATTCCGCTCTTGGCACAGAGCGGACAAACTAACTGATTTGGAGGTCCGCTATGAGCGAAGAGCGGACCTAGGACTTGTGGTTGCACAGTGTTTAAACCTGTAGTCAGGCCCTTACAGGCGCGCCGCATTTGGTAATGAAGTTTACAGCGCTATTTTAATGGCTGATATTAGGAAACCGGCCAGTTCATTTGGAGGAATACCCTGGCGAGTGGCCTGCATGCGTCTGCGTCCCTCAGTTCTTATTCTACGTGAACATTTTTTGCTTCCAGAGGGAATGGAGGAAACATGGGTGTCAAACCTCGCACCTGATGATATGTGTCATAGCGGTTATAGCCCTGTTTTTACTAATGGCATGTTGACTATTTATCGCACTAGTGGTAATGATTTGTTACATTCATTATATAACAGGCAGTTTATGACTCTTCTGGTGACGGCTGAATGTGTTGACGATCTGTTAAACGATGTCCATCAGGCGATCCTTACTGGCGGACTCTGGAATACTCCCACTAAAGGAGCAAATATTGAAATTCTGGGAGCCTACCTGATTCTCACCGATCCTCGCCGCAGAATAAGTAGGACAGAATCCCGCGGTAAAATTGTCAGCTGTCTGGGGGAATTGCTATGGTACCTCTCAGCCCAGAACGATCTCGATTTCATCCGGCACTTCATACCTCGCTACGTAAAATACGCTGAATCCGACGGCAGAATACACGGGGGATACGGTCCGAGATTATTTAGTATGCACGGGCTGTATAATCAGTTGGAAAATGTCATCAGTCTGCTGCAGGAGAAAAGAACTACTCGACGCGCGCTGATACAACTGTTTGATGCCTCAGATCTGGTGACGGGTAATCCAGAGCAGACAGAATATGCCGATATTCCGTGCACTATATCGTTGCAATTTATTGTCAGACAAGATGCATTGCATCTTTTTGTCTGTATGCGCTCTAACGATGCCTTTATGGGCTTACCCCATGATGTGTTCTCCTTCACGATGTTGCAGGAACTGGTCGCCCGCCTCACCGGATGCAAACTGGGGTATTATCATCACTTCGTCTCAAGCCTCCATATCTATGAAGAACATTTTGAACAAGTAAAAGCGCTACAACAAGAAGGCTTTATGAGTACCTTGCCGGTGATGGGTGATATGCCCGAAATTCAATCCTTAAAGGACATTACAGTCATCCTTGAAGCAGAAAAGGCTCTGCGGGAAAACAAGGAATTTAATATCGATACTACGCCCTTGAGTGACTACTGGAAGGATCTTCTGCGCGTGATAAAAGTCCATTTTTTGTTACGTTCACATACGTCGGCACACAACGAGCTGGCCCGTCAGGAGCTGACTGCGTTGAATAATCAGGAATACCGATTTATTTTTGACGGGAAAATATAATGAACAGACACAGTCAGGCAAGCCAGTTGGTCGCCGCTCTTCAAAACTTCAGTCGCGATAAACATATCCTAAACGGACTGAGTTCTGCGGCTCACTATAATGTATTAGCCTTTCAGATTATTGACAGTATTCGCCGCATTCGCTATATGTCAACGCTGACATCACGAACCGATTATATGAATCCGCTAAGAAAAGAGCCAAACTCAGATTTATTTGATCCTCTTCGTGCTGCGTGTCTGCATCTGCGTGAAAACAACTATGACGAAGCCTGCTGGCTGGTTTTTCTGGCCACGCATTTTGGCCGGAGTAGTAAAACAGGCTGGGTTTTGTGCCGCGATATTTACAGTGGACTAGGTACCCAGACGTGGACATGGGATGCCATAACTGATGACTTTGATGCATTTGAACAGTGGTTTGCCAGCGTTTCTGATGAGCTGACCCTACATAGCAGTCTAAGACAGTATGGTAACCACCGCAAATATGAAACGAAAAAATATCATTCACGTCGTTCTATACCTGTCGTTTTTCGTTCATATCTCGGATTTATTGGTGCAACATACAGCCACGAGGCCCGGTTTGCAGAAGCAAGGAGCCTCGCGGCAACACCTGCTACTCTTTTCGAATTGCTGTATTCAGGCCTGAATGCGGTGGTTTCATTCGGACGAACCGCCCGATTTGATTACCTGACTATGCTAAGAAAAACCGGACTCATCGAGGCAGAACCGGGGCATGCTTTTTTGAAGGGAGCTACTGGCCCTCTTCAGGGGAGTCGGCTGCTGTTTAGTAACAGCCGGAGCGCAGGTGATAGGCTAGAGACTCTGAATGATAAACTGGCTGAACTTGCCGAAATTATCCCTGCACCATATCTCAGGATGCAGGTCATTGAAGACGCGCTGTGTAACTGGCAGAAGTCACCTGATCGCTACGTCTATTTTGGCGGCTGAACTTATACAATGTCTTCTTTACTGTATCTCACCTTAAGCCGGTTAAGGTGAGAAAAAGGAATGTTGCCCTCATGTTGTAAGTACCCGAGAACAATCCCTTTTGATACGCCTATTTTACGGGCCGTGCGGACGATGTCCCTCCAGTGCCGAACACCATAGCGCCTGAGTTGCTGCCTGTATTCCTCAGGAATGAGGACGTCTACAGCAAATGTATCGGCTTCTTTTTCCTCTTCTGTCGACAGGCCTTCTTTACCTTCCGCACGAACCTGCACTGCCTCGTGCAGAATGAGATGCCCAATCTCATGAAACAGCGTAAACCAGAAATGGTCATCGGTAAGATAGCGGAAACTCATGACCAGCGTGGCGCGGTCTGGAGTGAAAAAGCAGGTGGCACCACTGGCCCGGCATCCCTTGGGCGTTGGCAACACGATCAGCGAAACCCCGGCAGTCGCGAGAAGCCGCCGAATGTGAGGGATAAAAATTCCCATATCAGGTTCGTTTGTTGCTCTACGAAGCTCCGGCAAAAGCGCCTGCAGCGCCTTTTTATTCCATTCTGCGCAGACCTGTTTTGCACTCAACTGTTCTGCACGGGTCAGCCATACCAGATCAGCGACAGGCTCAGTCGTCAGATTCAATGATTTACGAAAGGCGACCAGTGGAGCATCAGAATGTATTTTGTGATAAAACTCACTCACGGAGTGTATACCGAAGAACGACAGACAGTGTCGGAATTTACTTTCCCGCGTTGTGGTTTTCGGGATCCAGCCAAACTCCATCATATCGCGTACGGGCAATGATTCCAGCCAGTCGCTGTTAACTTTCTGGATATGTTCTATTTGCCTGCGATAAGCATCTTCGCGCCTGATCCAGAAGTCCGTCGACACACTGAACAGCTCTTCAAGCTTGTCGGCCAGGGACGGATTCAGTCGGAGTTTCCCTTCAAGAAGTTGCTGACCCCGATCAAGGGACAAGCCTATTTTTTTACTCAACTCCTCATCAGAAATTCCGTGTTCATCCATCAGATCTATAATCGTATCACCGGGTGGAGATACCCAGTCAGGCTGGAAGTCCTGCGTTACCATCATTTCACATCACCTATGAACACTAACCGTATCCGGCTGACCTGGGACCAGTCAATCGTATTGTCTTGATTTTTTGGCTGAATCGTATTCCCACAAACAAATCCCATTTTTTTATCGCCCAAAAGGGTAATTGTAATACACTCTTCCCCTTCCTCAAAGCATACCTCCGGCGAACCGACGGGCAATGCTAAAATATTGTCCGCCACGGTGATATCGGAAAGGCGTGCGCGTAGCTTGGATGCTAGTTTCTCACCAAGGTTCTCATTCGCATTGTGCATACTCTCACAAAGAGCTCTTAACTTTTTGCTTTGAAAGGTAATGTACAAGATTATCCACTTTAAATTTTTGTCATTGCTACGTTTATAGCAAACTTACCGTTCAATCACAAAATGCGATGCGTCATCGCAATGGACTCAGCATAGATTTAATGTTTAAGATAGCGCATAAAATGACGGGTACGTAACGGGAATCATGAAATATAAACATCAAGAAACCGAAGCACTGAAAGATGTGTTAGCTGAAATGCAACGGCAGGATGCAAAATGGGGAGCAGACCGCAATCTGGATCCTTTCATCTGGGGGGCTATCCTTGGGGAGGAAGTGGGAGAGTTTCATCAGGCCGTTCTCCATGACCGTTTCGGGGGAAAAGCAGCCGGTACCAGCAGAGAAGAAGCTGTGCAAATTGCTGCAGTTGCGCTGCAAATCATCGAATATTATGATCGCATACAAACCAGCTGACTACTGGATCATCACTGACCATTGTCCTCCTGGCATCGCTTCGTCTTTTTTCCGCGCTTCTTGACCTCGAGGAATGAGTGCCATCTTCTTAAGACGAGTCTGGACGTAATGCTTAGTACACAGTACGCTGCCTAGTGACAGAAGAGTCGCGCCACAAGCCAGTATGCCATCATATGGACCGCAAGCTTTACAGAAGATGGCGCTCCCGCCCCCAAAAAGACTTTCTGATTTTTGGTCATTCGGCCTAAGCATTCTCAATTTTCTGCAAACACCCATTGCACAAATCACTCCGGGCTTCACCGAAGCCCAACCTATTGATCAGGGCGTAGCTATCAATCAAAACTAGGCCATTGATTTTTTTTCGAAGAAGACCTCCTCTTTCAAGGCTGTGAGCAATACCCATTGAGATCTCATCACGTCTATATAGTTTTCCAAGCCACTTGTCATCGCAACAAATGACTTCTTCTTGGGGTCAGTGCCGCGACTGAGGTGGCAATGGCCGTCACAACCATTACTCCGTTCAGCAGCGTGTCCAACGCTATGCAAGAGAAGTACGAATGCGTCTCGCTGGCCACTTAATTATTCACGATAAGAACTTAATTTACACAGTCGCTCTCCGCCTCGGCTATGCCTCACAGGCAGTGTTTAGCAGAGCTTTGAAACGCATCAATGCCTATCCACCGAGCGTTATGCGGCAACGCTCAGCGAGAAGCATTAATAAAGTAAATGTGTGAACATTATATCTATCATTTTCTGGAGTTGCAGCAGTGGGCGTGTTGAGAATTAAAAATTGAGTGGAAACGGCTTGTCATCACTCAAAATATCACAATTTCCTTAATGTCTGCTCCTGGCACTCAGCGGACATCTCAGCTTTGCCTCATCCCGGAATATTTGAACTTAGCTTTGACATCCCGTACCAGATGCTGTTGATTCCATTTTAGGCATAATCAGCACCTCGTCGCATTGCGCAGGCAGCGGTTGCGCATTTTGGCAAGCAACCAGAGTTCGTTTGCTGTTGTAGTCATCCCAAGCATCGATGTGTAAACAGTCGCAGCCCGGCGCCACAGCTTTTTGTCTTCCAGCGTCTTCGCCAGGGCCAGTGCGTCCTGGATTTTTTTCACATCCTCTTCAGATAATTGTGTTACAGCCTGCGGCAGGGCAACATCGGGAACCTCAACGCCTGCAACAACTCGGTAGACATACTGGCAACCGTTATGGGTACGATGGAGTTTTCCCGCGGCATGGAGCTGCCGCAGCAAGTTACCTGCCGTACTGGCTTGCAAGTCCAGCGCATCGCAGACATCCTGCAGGACGCATTCTGGCGTCCGGCTAACGATGGCAAGCACCATCTGCGCTTTGGTTACTTTGGTTTTTGATTGTTTGGTCATGGTCAAAACTCGTTTACTTGGTTAAACCTGCCGCCTTGCGGCGTTTGTACTCTTCCATCAGAATCTGCGCTGGCGTCGGTCCTGCTGGATGTCTCGGTGCTGCCAACTGCTGACGAATTGGCGGAATCGAAAACCCGTTAGCCAGGTGTTTGGTCCATTTCGTGAGTAAGTTTTCTGCCAGTTTTTTCAGCTCTCCCTCCGTCAGGTTCCTCTCAACTCCGGTTCTGCGCATCTCAATGCAAATGTGATAGAGAACATCCTGTTTCCATGGGTATTTGTCGCTGCCCGAGTATCGGTAAGACTCATTCCTCCAGCGCTTGTATTCCGCCATTATAGATTCGGATGTCAGATTGAACGGGTTAGCACCGCTGGCAGATACCAGAGCAACGAATTCAGCCAGATCCGGTGGCCATGTGTTACCCGCGGCGCAGCGCTCCATGCACTGACTGCAGACCAGGGTAATCTGGGCTTCACTCATCGATCCGATCTGGGCAATCCACATATCCGAGGGCGCCGCCCCGTTCTTCTGGGTCCACCGGTTCGAAAATATTTCCCCCATGACTGTCCATAGCCGCCATGCCGTATCCGCCGCCAGCAAGTCCGTTTTGCTTTTCCCAGCGTTCTCTGGCTGCCTGAATTTCCTGAACTGCCCGGGATGCGGTGTTAACTGGTTGAATTCCTGCATGGTCTTTACCTCCGGTTGCTGGTTGCGGTTTAGATTTGGCTCTGGCACTTATCACGCTGCGGGCAAATTTCTGCTCCCACTGAATCTGAGTGAACACTTTCCCCTCGGATTTCCAGTACGCGGTGAACTCTGCCAGCTCTGTCGGCAGGTATGCCGGTTCGGGAAGCGCTATACCCCAGGTAGCAGCCAGTCGCGGCCAGTCCTGTGACGGCAGCCAAAGGTCGTGCATGGCGAATTTCCCGATCGGAATATCCACTCCAGGCAGATACTGAGGTTGCTGGGGAAAATTTCTCTCCTGCGCATAGAGAGTGGGGTTTGATCCTTTTCCCTTCCCTTCCCTTCCTTTTCCGTCAGTGAGTCCTCCATGAGGATTCACTGAGTCCTCACTGAGCCCTCCTTGATTAGGAGCTCTCTTTTCTTCCTTTCCTGCCTTAGACTCAGTGAATTCTGGCGGAAGAGGTATTTTTGAGGCCGAAGGCCTGTTTATTTTTTGATGCTTAAGGAAACCTTTAATCTGCAAATAGCAGACATCATTCACTGAATACTCAGTGAGTAATCCATGAGTAATCAGTTCCTGTATTAGTGGTTCGCAATCGAGCGCGTCCGCAGGGAAGATTTGCATCTTCAACCGTTTTGGCGAACGCTCAAGGCATCCCATATCGTTGGCGAAGTTGAACAACCCGATAAACAGGAGACGCGCTGGAATTGAACATTCCACCACCTTCTCATCTGTCCAGAATTCAGGTTTAACTGTTCTGATGCGGGCCATCTGAAACCTCTTATTAACCAGCTGGTGCTGGTGGTCATTGTCAAAACTCGATTAAAAAAATTGCGGCGCTACGGCGCTGATGCTCGCCAGTAGTGGTCCCGCCGCATCTGCAGGGAGCATGTTAAAAAGTGCAATTGCAGCTTCCCGTATTTCACGCTCTAGTTTCTGCAGAGGTGCGCCAAGTAACTTGGCCTGGTGCGCTTCGCTGCATTCTTTGATTGCATTGGCCACCAGCTCAGTTTCAGTTAAGCCATGTTTTAGGCCATGTTTGCGCGCGATCTCTATCGGCATTGCATCAGCGATCGCCGCCGAAAGCTGGATGACATAACTGGTGTACTTCTCTGAACCGCCCTCGTTTTTCAGGTAGCGATACAGATTTTGTTTATTGACGCTGATACCGCGCCCGTTTTGTTTCTCCCACTGTTCGGCCACCAGCTGCGCGACGTGGTCTTGCGCACGCCCAGGTAATGAGGACTCCCATTCCTGAACGGCGGCCAAAATGGCTCGGCATTTCTTGCCGTCACGCCGACGGGGCAAATACTGATTTTCCGTTTTCAGTTGCATACTCATCACCGGAGTATGATTTTCAAAAGAGGTGGTTTGCATGGTCACTCCTTAGGTATTCCATCCGTCGGATTCGGATATAGATCAGGACGTAATTCATGAGGCGTAACGCCCGTTGCATTAAAAACCTGTAAAACTCGCGATGAAGGCACAATACCTTTTGTTTTCCACTGACTTACTGCCATGCCGCTTACTCCAAGCGTTGATGCTAATTTATTGGCTGAGCCAGCTACTCGAATTGCGTTATCAAGGGCTGTCATATCTATCTCCTCGTTAAGTTAGGCATAATAAAGCATAGGTTTATATTCAATGCAAATTTTTAATTTATTGTGACTATAAACTAAACCTTTACAATGGGCTTATGAAAAACACTGAAGAACTCAACAACCAACTGATTGCTCGTTTGGAAGAAATTACTCAAAGAGGGATCAGCAAGGCGGATATGGCTCGCATTGCTGGAGTTACACCTCAAGCGGTGAATGGGTGGTTTAAGAAAGGAGTAATCAGTAAAAAGTCCGCAATTGCCCTCGCGGAAGCTGCCAATGTGTCTGTAACTTGGTTGCTTGGAGAGAAAGTATCTGAAGATTCAGGCCTCAAGCCAAATGAGAGCAAAATGTTACGTCTGTTTAGGCAGTTACCTGAGGCTGAACAAGAGAGAATGATTGATACGTTTGAAGTCCGCCTAAAAGAAATCGATGATTATGTTGAGAAATATCTCCGTGGTCGATTTAAGGCTAGCGACACTAACTAACATCTCTGATCTCACCCCATGAAACCGGCAAATGCCGGTTTTTTTTTGCCTGCCGCGCAGCCTCAATCACTCCAACAGCTCCCCTGTCTCGATTAAAGCAAAAGTTTGCATCTGTATAAATCCAATGTTGACATCAAACATAAACCAATGCTTTAATCATTCCATCGCAGCAAGTCATCGAGGCAGGAAGCCCACGAAGTAGCTGCCGGCGGCATACGAAACACCGGATGAGATGACAGCAATATCAATCGCAGCAGGTTCAACGTTCGGCTGCCCGGCCTTAAGGGAAAGAAATGAGTATGGATAAAGCATATGAAGACTATTTTGAAAGCCTCTCTGAAGGTGAGGAGGCGCTGAGTTTCAGCGAGTTTACCGCGGCGCTTTCAGGTAAGCCGGCAGACTGCGCCTCTTTTGAAATGTAATGGAAATCCTGCGCGCTTCGTGGTGGTGAATTGCAGGGTGAAAAAGCTCAATCGTGAAGATCAGCGTCACGACACCACCGACGAAGCGCGTCGAAGTAGTGAAAATAAAAAATCAGGGTTTGCAATGCGGTGAATGCGGCTATGCGCACGCGACACAGTTAAAAAAGTAAACATGGCGGTTATTCACACGTTGTGGGGAAAAAGTTGTCGGCGGTAGTTGTTAACTGGCTGCCGTCACCGGGAGGCACCCGGCGCCGCATTGCAAAACCACATCCTAATACTGAGTTAACTGGAGATAACTATGAAGGATTTTGCCCGAGTACCTACCGGGAACCAGGCGACCCGCCTGAACTGGTTCGAGGTGAGACTACGCCAGCTGTGTTACTTGCTGGCGCAGAAAGGAAACCCTGAGGCTGAGGCATGAATACCCTGTTTGCCCTTGTCATCAGCGTTTGTGCTCTCACTGGTGAATGCTCTGATGTTCTGATCGGTGTTTATCCATCAGAGGCCAGTTGCAACAGCAACGCCGATGAACAAAAAGTACAGGGCCAGTGCCTCCCCTACCGAAATGCACAAAACATGGCTGACGACCAACAGCCTGCAGCGAGTTTTTGAATCGAGTTTTGACCAATGGCCGTTACGGCCGGAGAAGTGATTATGGAATTTGGAATGAAACGCGTTCTGGCATCTGTCCAGGCCGCCGCCACTTTGAATAAGCTCTATGACGGCTCGCCCGTTTCACTGACGGCCATCAGTAAAGAGTCAAAGCTGTCTACTTCATACCTTGAGCAGATCTTCAAAAAGCTGCGGGCGGGTAACCTGGTAATTTCACAGCGTGGCCCAGGTGGTGGTTATAGCCCCCGCGGCGATGACATCACCGTTACAGAAGTGATCACTGCGGTATCTAAACTGCCAGCCCATAAAACTTTTGAGCCTATCCTGCGAGCGCTTGACGACGTTCGCGTATCACAGCTGCTGCGGGCCGATTCGCCAGCCCCATAAAGCACAAAACCCGCGCAAGGCGGGTTAAGTACCCGGTCAGCCGACCAAAGCTTTCCGGAATCGAGTTTTGACCAATGACCACCACCAGGGCGGCTGCCATCAGCTGCCGGGTATCTTACAATCCAAAGGAGCCCAAACGCAATGAACAACTACCCGTATCTGATTAAAGCGAAGGCAAAAGCAAACGAAGCGAAAAGTCTCTTCTGCTGGTTCTCTGCTAAATCCGATTCTCGCGCCGAGCGCAAAATCCTGGACATCCTGGAAGACGCTGAAATTAACGTTGGCCGCGGCGCCAGCCATCAGCTGCCGATCCGCACCAACTGGCTCATCGTTGATGACTTACCGGAAGAAGGTGTACTGGATGACACCTGGTGCGATCGCTACGAGCTTGGTGGTGAAGACGGGCTGACATGGCAAAAAATCGTTGCGCCAGCGGCTGCTGAACCACAGCCCTCCAGTAAACCAGAAAACGATGTCTCTCCTGCAAATAGCGATGAAGAGGACTATTCGAACAATGAAGAAGCACTCTTCAACCTGGCGGAAATGTCATTCCGCACGCAGCTGCTTGCCCAGTATATGGCCGACGAGCGTCACGTGTATCACATTAGCATTCCTCATCGTAACCGCCTTTCAGCGATGGAAATGGATACGGATAATCACGGTGTGCAGAATCTGCTGCTGACGGCAGAAAATATTCCGGAGCTTAAAAAATATGATATGCCTGGCCTGTGGAAATTTACCAGTGCATTTAAGAGCGTATTTCCTGTGGGGAAACGCCATGAGCTCGGCAAGCAAATTCAGTTCGCCAAATTGTGGCTTGAAACGTCGCACATTGACCGCGGGATCCTTACAAAGGAATGGGCTGCTGGAAACTATATCACCTCAATAAACAAAACCGATGCCGGCGCCAATGCTGGCGGCGGTAACAAAACTGACCGCAATCCGGATTATCAGCATTCGCTGGATACTCTGGATATAGAGATCGCTCTTGCAACGATGCCTATGGATTTTGACATCTATAATTTTCCGGCATCAGTCCACCGCCGCGCGAAGGAAATAGTACAGAAGAAAGAAAGTCCATTTAAAGAATGGTCTGCAGCATTACGGAGCACACCAGGCATCCTTGATTATTCCCGTGCAGCGATTTTTGCACTGATCAGGGAAGCATCCAGTGGAATAACTCCTTTTCCAGATCGGTTGCGTGGCTACATCAACGCGAATCTGACTGAACATAAGCATGATACCCCGAGCGCTGAGACGCTTACCAAGGCGGGACATATTCCATCTGCTGCAGTCACACTGGATGCAACAAACCAAGTAATCGCCGGAGAGGATAGCAGCGCAAAACTGGAAACACTCTCCTCCGACATTAAAGCAGTTGGTGCCGAACTGGTAAAAGAGGCTCAAAAGCAACGTCCGGACGCTAATCAGGTTCTGGCCGCCGAGCGCGGCGAATATGTTGAAGGGGTTAGCGACCCTACGGATCCGATGTGGGTAACCGAAGACCTTACCAAGACCAGGCAGCCTGAAGTTTCAAAAATTGGGGACGGAGTATTTTCCATTGAAGGTCTTGTTGACGTTACGGGCAAGGTTAACCAAAAAGAAAAAACAGATGAAGTTGTTCATCAAACGGATTCTGTAGATATTGAATCCGGTCATCATAATAAGGAGGAAGATCAGCCAATTGATTATGTTCACGTTATGGTTGATCTGGAAACCATGGGTAAAAAACATAACGCCCCTATCGTCGCTATTGGTGCGGTTGTTTTTGACCCGGCAACCGGCTCTATTGGAGAAAGTTTCTATAAAGTCGTATGCCTTGAATCCTCCGTGAACTGGGGCGCCGTAATCGATCCATCTACTGTTATCTGGTGGCTTAAGCAGTCCTCCGAAGCACGCTCTGCGATCGTAAATGATGATGCTATCCCGTTGCAGGATGCATTACTCCAGTTCAGAGAATTTGTTTCTGATAATGTCGCTGGTGGGAGCAAAAAGGCGCAGGTATGGGGTAACGGTGCGTCATTCGACAACTCTATTCTGCGTTCTTCTTACGATTGCATTGCTGAAGATTATCCGTGGGAATACTGGAACGATCGGGACGTACGAACAATGGTAGAGCTCGGCCAAGCCATTAGCTTCGACCCCAAAACAACGATCCCGTTTGAAGGGTCTCGTCACAATGCCCTCGCTGATGCTATTCATCAGGCCCGCTATGTATCAGCGATCTGGCAGCGAATAATTGCCGGCAATCAGGTGCTGCAAAAATTGATGCAAAACTGATTTTGTATTTTCAGATACTGGCCCAGCAATGGGCCATGATGAGGTAAAACATATGCTCCAGATGTTAACCCTTGAAGAGTGGGCAAACGAGAAATACAGAAGCAATCCTCCAAGTGTTTCCACTCTCAGGAATTATGCTAAACAGAATATGTTTTCTCCCCCAGCCAAAAAAGAAGGTCGATTCTGGCGCGTCAGGGAGGATGCTGAGTTGGTCGGTACATTGACCACTCCTGTAGTAAAGAAAAGCGACCCTGTTCTTTTGCAGAGGATTTTGAACGATGGCTGCCAGACCACGTAAAAATAATATATCTATTCCAAATTTATACCCGCTCTTCAGCAGAAAGGTTAATAAAGTATATTGGCGTTATAAGCACCCGATAACTGGTAAGTTTCATAGTCTAGGAACAGACGAAGCAGAGGCCACGGCAATAGCTATTGAAGCAAATAAAAGACTGGCGGAACAACAAACCCGCCAGATAATGGCAATCACTGACAGAATTTCCACCAGCTCAGGAAAATCAATATCAACTAACACCTGGCTTGAACGTTACTGGAAGATTCAGCAGGAAAGATTGAAGTCCGGAGATATTAAAGAAAACACTATCAAACAAAAAGCAAAACCAGTATCTCTGCTTAAGGAACGGGTAGGAATGAAATTAATATCCGCTGTCAATGTTCGAGATGTTGCGCAAATTCTTGATGAATATTTAGCGGAGGGACAACCCAGAATGGCTCAGGTCATTCGCTCTGTCCTAATAGATGTTTTTAAAGAAGCTCAGCATGCGGGAGAAGTACCTCCTGGTTATAACCCTGCACTAGCAACTAAACAACCTCGTAGAAAGATCACTCGCCAGCGCCTCACTCTTGAGGAATGGCAAAAGATTTTTGATATAGCCGATGAAAATCACAAATACATGGGGAACGCCATGCTTTTAGCCATAGTAACAGGACAGCGACTAGGTGATATATCCCGTATGAAATTCTCGGACATCTGGGACGATCATCTACACGTTGAGCAAGAGAAAACCGGAAGCAAAATCGCTATACCATTAGCTCTGCGTTGCAACGCAATCAACTGGAGCCTCCGAGATGTAATCAGTCGTTGCCGGGATTATGCAGTAAGCCCTTATTTGGTTCATTTCTTTAGAACCACCTCACAGGCTGAGCGAGGAGCACAGGTGAAACCCAGAACACTGACCATGAATTTCAGCAAGGCAAGAGACAGTGCAGATATTGACTGGGGACAAGGTACACCGGCAACTTTCCATGAACAAAGATCGCTTTCCGAGCGGTTATATAAAGCCCAAGGTATAAACACGAAAGATTTACTTGGACATAAAACTCAACAACAAACGGATAGGTACCATGATGATCGTGGGAAGGGGTGGACAACGGTGGCCTTATGAGGTTTTTCGGGAGGGGTTTTGATAACTTGTTTTGATAAAATTTTGATAACCGTTCGAAAACTAATAATAAAAACGGGAACCACCAGGTTCCCGTTCTGACATAATCTGGGGGCCAGATTACATGTTCGCGATAATCGCGTCGCCAAACTCTGAACATTTCAGCAGTTTAGCGCCTTCCATCAGACGTTCAAAGTCATAGGTCACGGTCTTGGCGGCGATAGCACCTTCCATGCCTTTGACGATCAGGTCTGCGGCTTCGAACCACTGCATGTGGCGCAGCATCATCTCTGCGGACAGGATGATGGAGCCCGGGTTCACTTTGTCCTGGCCGGCATACTTCGGCGCAGTACCGTGAGTCGCTTCGAACAGCGCGCACTCGTCACCGATGTTGGCGCCCGGGGCGATACCGATACCGCCAACCTGCGCCGCCAGGGCGTCAGAGATATAGTCGCCGTTCAGGTTCATACAGGCGATAACGTCGTATTCCGCCGGACGCAGCAGGATCTGCTGCAGGAACGCATCGGCGATCACGTCTTTCACCACGATCTCTTTGCCGGTGTTCGGGTTCTTGATTTTCACCCACGGACCGCCGTCGATCAGCTCGCCGCCGAACTCTTCGCGAGCCAGCTGGTAGCCCCAGTCTTTGAACGCGCCTTCGGTGAACTTCATGATGTTGCCTTTGTGCACCAGAGTGACGGAATCACGATCGTTGGTGATCGCGTATTCAATCGCGGCGCGCACCAGGCGTTTGGTGCCTTCTTCAGAGCACGGCTTGATGCCGATGCCGCAATGTTCCGGGAAGCGAATTTTCTTCACACCCATCTCATCGCGCAGGAATTTGATCACTTTGTCTGCTTCCGCAGAGTCGGCTTTCCACTCGATACCCGCATAGATATCTTCTGAGTTTTCACGGAAGATAACCATGTCGGTCAGTTCCGGGTGTTTAACCGGGCTCGGGGTGCCCTGGTAGTAACGTACCGGACGCAGGCAGACGTAGAGGTCCAGCTCCTGGCGCAGCGCCACGTTCAGAGAACGAATGCCGCCGCCGACTGGGGTGGTCAGAGGACCTTTGATAGCAACGCGGTAGTCACGAATCAGATCGAGGGTTTCAGCTGGCAGCCAGACGTCCTGGCCATAGACGTGGGTTGATTTCTCACCGGTGTAAACTTCCATCCAGGAAATTTTACGCTCGCCCTTATAGGCTTTCTCAACGGCGGCATCAACCACTTTCAGCATCGCTGGGGTAACGTCAACGCCGATACCGTCACCTTCAATAAACGGGATAATCGGATTGTGAGGGACGTTCAGTTTGCCGTTTTGCAGGGTGATTTTTTGACCTTCCGCCGGAACTACTACTTTGCTTTCCATTAACCTCTCCTTCGAGCGCTTCTGGTTCTGCTCTTCCCTCTTCACGCGAGCCTGGTGTTGGCTGAGTCGGCCAGCTTCGGCGTACCGGGTCTTCCCGCTAACCGGAGCTATCGCGTCCGTGTCGCCTTCCTGCCTGTAGTGCGAATCGGTTTGAGCAATTTTTTGTTAATAATTTGTAATGAGCATGTCAATACTACCTGAATGTTTGCGTCCATGAAAGGCATTCGTAATTAGGCTATAATGCGGCAATTGATAAAGCCTGAAAATACCATGCAGAAAACTTCATTTAGAAAACATCGCGTTGAGCGATTCAGCACACAACAAGTCACCAGACAACGTAAAGAACGCCAGCCAAAAACTGTGATCTTGTTCAATAAACCCTATGATGTGTTGCCGCAATTTACCGATGAAGCCGGGCGCAGCACGCTGAAAGATTTTATTCCGGTGGCGGGCGTTTACGCCGCAGGTCGGCTCGATCGCGACAGCGAAGGCCTGCTGGTGCTGACCAACGACGGCGCGCTGCAGGCGAAGCTGACCCAGCCGGGTAAGCGCACCGGCAAGATCTACTATGTTCAGGTGGAAGGCGAACCCACGCCCGAGGCGCTGACCGCCTTGCGCGACGGCGTCACCCTTAACGACGGCCCCACCCTGCCTGCCGGCGTAGAACTTGTCGAGGAGCCCGTCTGGCTGTGGCCGCGCAACCCGCCGATTCGTGAGCGCAAATCGATTCCCACCCGCTGGTTGAAAATCACGCTCTACGAGGGNNTACGAGGGACGCAACCGCCAGGTGCGCCGGATGACCGCCCACGTCGGCTTCCCCACCCTGCGGCTGATCCGCTACGCCATGGGCGGCTATACCCTCGACGGACTGGCCAACGGCGACTGGCGCAAAGCCGAATAACTGAAAAGGAAAAGCGATGTTTAAACCTCATGTCACCGTTGCCTGCGTGGTTCACGCCCAGGATAAATTTCTCATCGTCGAAGAAACCATTAACGGCAAAGCGCTGTGGAACCAGCCGGCGGGCCATCTCGAGGCCAATGAAACGCTGCTGCAGGCCGCCGAACGTGAACTGTGGGAAGAGACCGGCATTCGCGCCACGCCGCAGCACTTCATCCGCATGCATCAGTGGCTGGCTCCCGATAACACCCCGTTTCTGCGCTTCCTGTTCGCCATCGAACTTAGCGATCTGTGCGCCACTGAACCGCACGACAGCGATATCGATCGCTGCCTGTGGCTCAGTGCTGAGGAAATTCTTAACGCGCCGAACCTGCGCTCGCCGCTGGTTGCCGAAAGCATTCGCTGCTACCTGCAGGACCCGCGGCAGCCGCTGTCGCTGATTGGCGCATTTAACTGGCCGTTCACAGGGGGTGAATGAACGGTGAGCGCGTGCTAGAATACGCCGCCTCGAAGTTCAATGTAGCGAGTATTTCCATGTCAGAAAGCCAGAAAAAAGTGATCGTCGGCATGTCCGGCGGCGTCGACTCCTCGGTCTCCGCGTACCTGCTGCTGCAGCAAGGGTATAAGGTGGAAGGCCTGTTCATGAAGAACTGGGAGGAAGACGACGGCGAGGAATACTGCACCGCCGCCGCCGACCTTGCCGATGCGCAAGCGGTCTGCGATAAGCTGGGCATTGAACTGCACACCGTTAACTTTGCCGCCGAATATTGGGATAACGTCTTTGAGCTCTTCCTGGAAGAGTACAAAGCCGGCCGCACGCCGAACCCGGATATTCTGTGCAATAAAGAGATCAAATTTAAAGCCTTCCTCGAGTTTGCTGCCGAAGACCTCGGCGCCGACTACATCGCCACCGGGCACTATGTGCGCCGCGCCGATGTCGACGGTAAAAGCCAGCTGCTGCGCGGCCTCGACGGCAACAAAGATCAGAGCTACTTCCTCTACACCCTTAGCCACGAGCAGATTGCCCAGAGCCTGTTCCCGGTGGGTGAGCTGGAAAAACCGCAGGTGCGTAAGATCGCCGAAGAGCTGGATCTGATCACCGCGAAGAAAAAAGATTCCACCGGCATCTGCTTTATCGGCGAGCGTAAATTCCGCGATTTCCTTGGCCGCTATCTGCCGGCGCAGCCGGGCAAAATCCTCACCGTCGACGGCGAGGAGATCGGTACCCATCAAGGGCTGATGTACCACACCCTGGGCCAGCGTAAAGGGCTGGGTATCGGCGGCACCAAAGAGGGTAGCGAAGATCCATGGTACGTGGTCGATAAAGACGTTGAGAATAATATTCTTATCGTCGCCCAGGGCCATGACCACCCGCGCCTGATGTCCGTCGGTCTGATTGCCCAACAGCTGCACTGGGTAAACCGTGAACCGCTGCAGGGCACCCTGCGCTGCACGGTGAAAACCCGCTATCGCCAGACCGATATCCCCTGCACCGTTACCGCGCTGGATGAAGACCGTATCGAAGTCCGCTTCGATGAGCCGGTCGCGGCGGTGACCCCGGGCCAGTCCGCAGTGTTCTATTTAGGGGAAGTGTGCCTCGGCGGCGGAATTATTGAACAACGACTGCCTCTGCAGTCCTGAACGCGCGTTATTTCCGCCGGGACGAACCGCCCTGGCGGCTGACAAGGAGTATGTGTGGCGAAGAATTACTATGACATCACCCTGGCGCTGGCTGGCGTTTGCCAGGCGGCGCGACTGGTTCAGCAACTGGCGCATCAGGGACATTGCGACAGCGATGCCCTGCATGTGTCGCTGAACAGCATCATCGACCTCGATCCTGAGTCGACGCTGGCGGTGTTCGGTGGCAGTGAAGCCAATCTTCGCCTCGGCCTTGAAACGCTGCTCGGGGTGCTCAATACCAGCAGCCGTCAGGGCCTCAATGCGGAACTCACCCGCTATACCCTGAGCCTGATGGTGCTGGAGCGCAAGCTCGCCGCCAGTAAAGGGGCGATGGACACGCTCGGCAACCGCATCGCCGGCCTGCACCGTCAGCTGGAACACTTTGACCTGCAGTCCGAAACGCTGCTCAGCGCCATGGCGGGCATCTATGTCGATGTGATAAGCCCGCTGGGGCCGCGTATTCAGGTGACCGGCTCCCCTGCCGTGCTGCAAAGCCCGCAGGTGCAGGCGAAAGTTCGCTCAGCGCTGCTGGCGGGTATTCGCGCCGCGGTGCTCTGGCATCAGGTGGGCGGCGGACGTCTGCAGCTTATGTTTTCCCGTAATCGTCTGGTTAACCAGGCAAAGCAAATTCTTGCTCATTTAACCCCGGAGTTGTGATCTATGGAATTATCCTCACTGACCGCCGTTTCCCCTGTAGACGGCCGCTACGGCGATAAAGTCAGCGCGCTGCGCGGTATCTTCAGCGAATTCGGTTTGCTGAAATTCCGCGTTCAGGTGGAAGTACGTTGGCTGCAAAAACTGGCCGCCCACGCAGCGATCAAGGAAGTTCCTGCTTTTGCTGCCGACGCAAACGGTTTCCTTGATAAAATCGTCGCCGATTTCAGCGTTGAAGACGCGGAGCGCATCAAAACCATCGAGCGCACCACTAACCACGACGTGAAAGCGGTAGAGTATTTCCTGAAAGAGAAAGTCGCTGACGTCGCCGAGCTGCACGCGGTATCAGAGTTTATTCACTTCGCCTGTACGTCTGAAGACATCAATAACCTCTCCCACGCGCTGATGCTGAAAACCGCCCGCGACGAAGTGGTTCTGCCTTACTGGCGCAAACTGATTGACGCGGTAAAAGATCTGGCGACCCAGTACCGCGATGTGCCGCTGCTCTCCCGTACCCACGGCCAGCCGGCAACGCCGTCCACCATGGGTAAAGAGATGGCGAACGTCGCCTACCGTATGGAGCGGCAGTATCGTCAGCTGAACCAGGTGGAAATCCTCGGTAAAATCAACGGCGCGGTGGGTAACTACAACGCCCACATCGCCGCCTACCCGGAAGTCGACTGGCATCAGTTCAGCGAAGAGTTCGTTACCTCGCTGGGTATTCAGTGGAACCCGTACACCACGCAGATCGAGCCGCATGACTATATCGCTGAGCTGTTTGACTGCATCGCGCGCTTCAACACCATTCTGATCGACTTCGATCGCGACGTGTGGGGCTATATCGCGCTCAACCACTTCAAACAGAAGACCATCGCCGGGGAAATCGGCTCCTCCACCATGCCGCACAAGGTGAACCCAATTGACTTCGAAAACTCCGAAGGCAATCTCGGCCTGGCCAATGCGGTCATGCAGCACCTGGCCAGCAAACTGCCGGTTTCCCGCTGGCAGCGCGACCTGACCGACTCCACCGTTCTGCGTAACCTCGGCGTGGGCATCGGCTATGCGCTGATCGCCTATCAGTCCACCCTCAAAGGGATCAGCAAGCTGGAGCTGAACCAGGATCGCCTGCTGGACGAACTGGATCACAACTGGGAAGTACTGGCTGAGCCGATCCAGACCGTGATGCGTCGTTACGGTATCGAAAAACCGTACGAGAAGCTGAAAGAGCTGACCCGCGGCAAACGCGTGGACGCGGAAGGGATGAAGCAGTTTATTGACAGCCTCGCCCTGCCGGAAGAGGAAAAAGTGCGTCTCAAAGCGATGACCCCGGCCAACTATATCGGTCGGGCAACCACCATGGTTGACGAGCTGAAGTAATCGCCCTGCCCCTCTTTCCGCCGGAAAGAGGGGCGTTTTATCGCCGGAAAGCGATCAGATCCAAACGTCGTTCACCGCCGTCCGCTCGCCGCCTTCGTGGCCGGTATTCAACACCCCGCGCGGCTCAATCAGCATCAGCTTCGCTTCCGTCTCCGCCGAGGTCTTATGTTCCACCCCGCGCGGCACGACGATCATCTCCCCGGCCTTCACCAGCACATGCCCGTCGCGGAAGTCCACGCGCAATACCCCCTCCACCACCATCAATGTCTCATCGGTTTCCGGGTGGCTGTGCCAGATAAAGTCGCCGGCGATGCGCACGACCTTGAACTGATAGTCGTTCATTTCAGCCACCACTTTGGGCTGCCATTGTTCGCTGAACAGGGAAAATTTATGAGCAAGATTAACGAGTTGATACATGGGCTGTCTCCTTGTGGTAAGGCAGTCAGCATAGTTCGCCTCGCCGCGGTCACGCTTGAACGATTGTGCAACCTGAACCGCGCTAGCCGCGGATCGCCCGCAGCCAGCGGCCCGGAGAGAGACCAAAGCGGCTGATAAACTGGCGCGTCATGTGGCTCTGGTCGGCAAAGCCCGCGTCGGCGGCAATATCCACCAGACGTTCCCCGGCGCGCATCCGCTGGCGGCAAAAATCGAGCCGACGCATCATGACGTAACGCCACGGGCTGGTGCCGTACAGCGTTCTGAAATCCCGGCTCAGGCTCCAGCGGTCCCGGCCGCTGACCTGCGACAGGGTGTCGAGGGTCATATCCTGCATAAAACAGGCATGAATATACTCCCGGGCCCTCTCCGCCGCCTGATAATCAAACGCCTGGCGACGGGAACGTTGGCCGCCGACAACGGCCAGGGTCTGCGCCAGGTCGTACAGAGCATCCTCTTCCTCCAGCGGCTCGAAGGTATCCGTGACCGCTTTCAACAGCGGCTGCGCGGCGCGACGTAGCCGTGGATCCGCCGACAAGCCGTCGGGGATAAACGGTAGTGGCCTGCCGCCGAGTATCTTCTGGAACAGCGCCGGTTCGATATAAACCATGCGGTAGTGAAACCCCGCCTCGGTGCCCGCCTCGCCATCGTGTATTTCGTCCGGATGAAGCACCATCGTTCCGCCGGGCAGGCTGTGCTGGAGTCCGCCGCGATAGTGAAAGCTCTGCACGCCGGCGATCGTCTGGCCGATGGCGTAGGTATCATGCCGGTGCGGCTCATAGCCGTGGCCGCCGAAGAAGGCTTCGATGCGTTCCGTCCGGCTGGGCGATTGCGCCAGCCTGACCCAGTCCGCGCTCTGCTGCTGAGACATAATGGATAACCTGCGACGTTCTTGAGGGGTGATTCCAGCACTATTACACAAAAAATTAACATCACCAACCCGCTCGCCGTTCGCATCCTGCCGCTGGGCGTTTACTGAAATTACGCATAGAATGAAGGAGTTCCATGCAGTATGCGCAAAGGGCGCCGCCGAATGCTGGCCAGCCCGGGGCACCAGGGGCCCTTTTTATAAAAAGCTTTATTTAACAGCCGTTTATATTTTGCGTATATAATGAGCGTCAGACTACTATCGAAAATGCTAGGGAGAACAGCCATGCGCGTACTCGTGGTTGAGGATAATGCCCTGCTGCGTCACCACCTCAAAGTTCAGCTGCAGGAGCTGGGCCATCAGGTCGATGCGGCGGAAGATGCCAGGGAAGCGGACTACTATCTGGGCGAACATCTCCCGGATATCGCCATCGTCGATCTCGGCCTGCCGGATGAAGACGGTTTATCACTGATCCGCCGCTGGCGCAGCCACGACGTGTCGCTGCCGGTGCTGGTGCTGACCGCCCGCGAAGGATGGCAGGATAAAGTGGAAGTGCTGAGCGCCGGGGCGGATGATTACGTCACCAAGCCTTTCCATATTGAAGAGGTTGCCGCCCGCATGCAGGCGCTGCTGCGCCGTAACAGCGGCCTGGCCTCGCAGGTGATCTCCCTGCCGCCGTTCCAGGTCGACCTCTCCCGGCGCGAGCTGTCGGTGAATGACCAGCCGATCAAGCTGACCGCCTTTGAATACACCATTATGGAAACCCTGATCCGTAACCGCGGCAAAGTGGTCAGCAAAGATTCGCTGATGCTCCAGCTTTACCCGGATGCCGAACTGCGAGAAAGCCACACCATCGACGTGCTGATGGGTCGGCTGCGCAAGAAAATTCAGGCTGAATACCCACAGGACGTCATCACCACGGTGCGCGGCCAGGGCTATCTGTTCGAACTGCGCTGATGAAGGGACTGTTGCGGCATATCTTCCCGCTGTCATTACGGGTTCGCTTCCTGCTGGCGACCGCCGGGGTGGTGCTGGTGCTCTCCCTGGCCTACGGCATGGTGGCCCTGGTGGGCTATAGCGTTAGCTTCGATAAAACCACCTTTCGCCTGCTGCGCGGCGAGAGCAATCTCTTTTATATGCTGGCGAGATGGGAAAACGGCGCTATTGACGTCGACATCCCGGAAAACCTGAATATGGAAAGCCCGACGGTGACCCTTATCTACGATGAGCAGGGCAAACTGCTGTGGGCGCAGCGTGATGTTCCCTGGCTGGCGAAACGCATTCAACCGGAATGGCTGAAACGCAATGGCTTCCATGAGATTGAAGCCGATGTCGACAGCAGCAGTATGCTGTTGCGCAATAACCATGAGATTCAGGAACAGCTGGACGCTATCCGCGAACAGGGCGACGACTCTGAGATGACCCACTCGGTGGCGATCAACCTCTACCCGGCCACCAGCAAAATGCCTCAGCTCAGCATTGTGGTGGTCGACACCATTCCGGTGGAGCTCAAGCGCAGCTATATGGTGTGGAGCTGGTTTGTCTATGTGCTGGCCGCCAACCTGCTGCTGGTGATCCCCCTGCTGTGGGTCGCCGCCTGGTGGAGCCTGCGGCCCATTGAGTCGCTGGCCAAAGAGGTGCGCGAACTGGAGGAACATCACCGCGAAAAGCTCAATCCCAACACCACTCGCGAGCTGACCCGGCTGGTCAGCAACCTCAACCGCCTGGTTCGCAGTGAGCGCGAACGCTATGACAAATACCGCACTACCCTCACCGATCTCACTCACAGTCTGAAAACGCCGCTGGCGGTGATGCAGAGTACACTGCGCTCGCTGCGCGGCGAGAAGATCAGCGTCGACGAGGCGGAGCCGGTGATGCTGGAGCAGATAAGCCGCATCTCGCAGCAGATTGGTTATTACCTGCATCGCGCCAGCATGCGCAGCGGCGGCACCCTCTTGAGCCGGGAATTACACCCGATTGCCCCCCTGCTTGACAGCCTGACTTCCGCTCTCAACAAGGTCTATCAGCGCAAAGGGGTCAATATCTCGCTCGACATCTCGCCGGAGATCACTTTTGTCGGCGAGCAGAACGATTTTATGGAAGTGATGGGTAACGTTCTTGATAACGCCTGTAAGTATTGCCTGGAGTTCGTGGAAGTTTCCGTGCGCCAGACCACCGACAGCCATCTGCACATCCTGGTGGAAGACGATGGGCCGGGGATCCCGCAGAGCCAGCGCCGGGCCGTTTTCGACCGCGGCCAGCGGGCTGATACCCTGCGTCCCGGCCAGGGGGTAGGGCTCTCCGTTGCGCGTGAAATTGTCGAACAATATGATGGAGAGATCATCGCCGGGGAAAGCCTGCTCGGCGGCGCCTGCATGGAGGTGGTGTTTGGCCGCCAGCAGATGGAAGATAAACAGAGTTAATCGTTGAGATTTTTCACGGCGCCTGCATCGCCAGGGCGCCGCATCCGTTATAATCCCTGTCAGACACCTGCAGTGGAATATCAATATGGATTATCAATTAACGCTTAACTGGCCCGACTTTATCGAACGCTACTGGCAAAAACGGCCGGTGGTATTGAAGCGCGGCTTCGCCAATTTTATCGACCCCCTAAGCCCGGACGAACTGGCAGGACTGGCCATGGAGAGCGAGGTCGATAGCCGCCTTGTCAGCCATCAGGATGGAAAATGGCAGGTCAGTCACGGTCCTTTCGAAAGCTACGATCACCTGAGCGAAAACAACTGGTCCCTGCTGGTGCAGGCGGTTAACCACTGGCATGAACCGTCCGCAGCGCTGATGCATCCGTTCCGTGCTCTGCCGGACTGGCGTATCGACGACCTGATGATCTCCTTCTCGGTGCCGGGAGGCGGCGTCGGCCCGCATCTGGATCAGTATGATGTGTTTATCATTCAGGGCACCGGTCGTCGGCGCTGGCGCGTTGGGGAAAAGGTGCCGATGAAACAGCACTGCCCGCATCCGGACCTGCTGCAGGTTGACCCCTTCGAGGCGATCATCGATGAAGAGATGGAGCCTGGCGATATTCTCTATATTCCGCCGGGATTCCCGCATGAGGGTTATTCGCTGGAAAACTCGCTTAACTATTCGGTCGGCTATCGCGCGCCGAATGCCCGCGAGCTGTTTAGCGGCTTTGCCGACTATGTCCTCCAGCGCGAACTGGGCAGCCAGCGCTACGCCGATCCGGACGTGCCGTCCCGCGACCATCCGGCGGATATTTTACCGACCGAACTCGACCGCCTGCGCGAGATGATGCTGGGTCTGATTAACCAACCGGAGCACTTTAAGCAGTGGTTCGGCGAGTTTATCACCCAGTCGCGTCATGAGCTCGACGTCGCGCCGCCGGAGCCGCCGTATCAGCCAGATGAGATTTACGATGCCCTGCAGCAGGGCGATACCCTGGAACGCCTGGGCGGCCTGCGGGTGCTGCGCATTGACGGCGAGGTATTCGTTAACGGCGAGAAGATCAACTCCCCGCACCGTCCGGCGCTGGACGCCTTAGCCACCCATCTGACGCTGCGCGCCGACCATTTTGGCGATGCGCTGGAAGATCCTTCGTTCCTCGCCATGCTGGCAGCGCTGGTCAACAGCGGCTATTGGTTCTTTGGCGACTGAGCCATCATCCTGCCCGGCGGCGCTGCGCTTGCCGGGCCTACGGGTTCCGCGCTCACCGGCTGGACCGTAGGCCGGATAAGGCGAAGCCGCCATCCGGCATGAAGACAGGAGCCCGCTCTGATGTTGAACGCCCGGCGGCGCTGCGCTTGCCGGGCCTACGGGTTCCGCGCTCACCGGCTGGACCGTAGGCCGGATAAGGCGAAGCCGCCATCCGGCATAAAGACAGGCCCCCGCTCTGCTGTTCACCGCCCGGCGGCGCTGCGCTTGCCGGGCCTACGGGTCCCACGGTCACCGGCTGGACCGTAGGCCGGATAAGGCGAAGCCGCCATCCGGCACTTTGTGGTTTCGATGGCGGCAATGTCTTACCCGAGCATTATCGCCTCTCGCCTGCATCAAATTCGCTTACCTCACCTGCCCAATCCGGCGGATACCATCCCCGGCGCACATCGCGATGAAAGGTCGAATACGGCCAATCCTGCACCCGACGGACATGACCGTGCTTAACGGGATTGATATAAACGTAATCCATATGCCGTCGGTAATCTTCTTCATTACGGATGGCATGTTCCCAGAATCGCGGCTGCCAGATATGGCGCTGCGCCAGCGCTCGGGTAAACATTTTTTTAATGTCCCGCCAACGACCGGAATAATCGGTATCCCCCTCAGGCAGGGTCCAGATGCAGTGCATATGCTCTGGTAAAACCACCCAGGCGTTAATCAGAAAAGGTTTTTTGCTTTTAACAGACGCTGTAGCGGCACGCAGATGAACAATATGCCGCGTCAGGAGATCGCTGCGCCGATTTTGCAGGTTAACGGTGAAGAACCAGCAGCCGCCAGGGATATAACTGCGACGATAATCAGACATGTGAGGTTCCCTCCTCAGTATTAGCCTTATCGCTTTTGCCCGGCGGCGCTGCGCTTGCCGGGCCTACGGGTTCTGTGGTCACCGGCTGAACCGTTGGCCGGATAAGGCGAAGCCGCCATCCGGCATAAAGACAGGACCCGCTCTAATGTTGAACGCCCGGCGGCGNNTAAGGCGAAGCCGCCATCCGGCATCTTGTCCGACACACGGCCTTACCGGGCCACCTGAGAAGATTAATGCCCTTTGCGTGCCGCCGTCAGCTCGGCGATACGCACGATCACCTGCACCGCTTTCTCCATTCCTTCCAGGGTGACAAACTCATGTTTGCCGTGATAGTTGTAGCCACCGGTAAACAGGTTTGGGCACGGCAGTCCCATAAATGAGAGCTGCGCGCCGTCGGTGCCGCCGCGGATCGGCTTCATCTGCGGTTCAATATCGCAGTCCACCATCGCCTGGCGGGCAATATCGACCACGTGCGGATGGGCGATCACCTGCTCATGCATGTTGTAATAACTGTCCTCGATCACCAGCTCAATATAACAGTCCGGGTGCAGTCCCTTGCCGACCTTTTTGGCGATCTCCATCATCTTGCGCTTGCGCGCCTCGAAGTGCTTACGGTCAAAATCGCGGATGATGTAATGCATCTCGGCCCGATCGACGCTGCCTTTCATGCTGGTGAGGTGATAAAAACCTTCATAGCCTTCAGTGGTCTCCGGCGCTTCATCGGCCGGCACTTCGGCATGAATGCGCGCGGCCAGCGACAGCGCGTTGACCATCACCCCTTTCGCGGTGCCGGGGTGCACGTTATTACCGACAATTTTAATCGTCACCGAGGCGGCGTTGAA
The DNA here is from genome assembly GCF_018223905.1 of Klebsiella sp. 28. Lineage (NCBI taxonomy): Bacteria > Pseudomonadati > Pseudomonadota > Gammaproteobacteria > Enterobacterales > Enterobacteriaceae > Klebsiella > Klebsiella sp. 28. The sequence goes on along the minus strand of NZ_JAGRQY010000068.1, from coordinate 182 downwards.
GTTTTCAAACTCCAGTTCGCCGACCCCGCCGCCGTCGACGGTATAGGCCCAGCGGGCGTCAAAGGCCTCGACGTCGAAATGCTTCGCCCCTTTACCCACCTCTTCATCAGGGGTGAAGGCCACGCGGATATCGCCATGAGGAATATTTTTCGCCTGCAGGGTCGCCAGCGCGGTCATAATTT
>NZ_JAGRQY010000067.1:0-7680 GCF_018223905.1 Klebsiella sp. 28 | reverse complement strand
TCATTTGTACGCTTTACTCACCGGTTGCTGCGGCGCGGTCAGAGTGGCGCGGCATATTTTGTTTGGAAAGGATACTTGGGTGGCTCTTATGATGCATGACGCTTTTTCCCTTCGCGGCCTCGCGGCAGGTTGCGCGCTGTTATTTCTTGTCGCACCTGCGGTGCAGGCTGCGGAACAACTCCCCGACGCCCCTTCAATTGACGCTCGCGCCTGGATCCTGATGGACTATGCCAGCGGGAAGGTGCTCAGCGAAGGCAATGCCGATGAAAAACTCGACCCGGCCAGTCTGACGAAGATCATGACCAGCTACGTGGTAGGGCAGGCAATAAAAGCGGGAAAAATCAAACTGACCGATATGGTGACCGTTGGGCGCGATGCCTGGGCGACCGGCAACCCGGCGCTGCGCGGCTCATCGGTGATGTTCCTCAAGCCTGGCATGCAGGTTTCCGTAGAAGATCTGAACAAAGGGGTCATCATTCAGTCCGGTAACGACGCCAGCATTGCGATTGCTGACTACGTAGCGGGCAGCCAGGACGCTTTCGTTAGCCTGATGAACGGCTACGCCAAAAAAATGGGGCTGACCAACACCACCTTTATGACCGTCCACGGCCTTGACGCGCCGGGGCAGTTCAGCACCGCCCGCGATATGGCGCTGCTGACCAAAGCGATGATCCACGACGTACCGGAAGAGTACGCGGTACATAAAGAGAAAGAGTTCACTTTCAATAAAATTCGCCAGCCGAACCGCAACCGCCTGCTGTGGAGCAGTAACCTCAACGCCGATGGCGTGAAAACCGGGACCACCGCCGGGGCCGGCTATAACCTCGTCTCCTCGGCCACTCAGGGTGATATGCGTTTGATTGCCGTGGTGCTGGGGACCAAAACCGACCGCATTCGCTTTAACGAGTCAGAAAAACTGCTGACCTGGGGCTTCCGCTTCTTTGAAACCGTGACGCCGATTAAACCAGATGCCACCTTCGTTACCCAGCGCGTGTGGTTTGGCGATAGCAATGAAGCGAAACTGGGGGCTGGCGAGGCGGGCTCTATCACTTTGCCGAAGGGCCAGCTGAAAAACCTGAAAGCCAGCTATACCTTAAATCAGCCGCAGCTTACCGCGCCGCTGGAGAAGGGGCAGGTGGTCGGGACTATCGACTTTAAGCTAAATGATAAAACCATTGAACAGCGTCCGCTGATTGTCATGGAGTCGGTAAAAGAGGGCGGCTTCTTCAGCCGGATGATCGACTTCGTGCTGATGAAACTGCACGGCTGGTTCGGCAGCTGGTTCTCCTGATGCCTGCCCGCGCCCTGCGGGGCGCGGGCAGCGACGCTTCAATACAGTAGGGAAATCTGCTGCGCCTTCGCCAGCGCGACCAGCTCATCATCCGGGCAGATATCGCTGGCAATCACGTCAAATTTCGCTAACGCCCCCATGCGCGCCGGACGCACTTTGCCAAACTTGCTGTGGTCGACCACCAGCACGTGATAGCGCGCGTGACGCATCGCCCAGTGCTTAACCGGCAGCTCTTCCAGGTTATAGCAGGTCGCCCCCTGCTCGCAGTCGATCCCCGCCGCCGAGTAAAAGGCGATATCAGGGCTCAGATGGCTGAGGGTATCCTCAAGGCTCAGCGGCATAAAAATCGCGTTGCTGGCATGAAACTCCCCACCGCACAGGACCGCGCGGCACTGGGGTTTTTCCTGCAGGGCCAGAAAGGTGTTCAGGGAGTAGCAGACGCCGGTGAAGGGCAGGGCATCGTCAATGGCGTCAATAATCCACGGCGTGGTGGTCCCGCAGTCGAAGAAGGCCATCTGATGGGCCTCCAGCAGCGCGGCCGCATGGCGAGCGGCACGGCGTTTTTCCTCGACCAGCCGGGTTTTTTGATCGCTGAGCAGGTAATGGGTGGCGCTGCGCGGCTCCAGCACAATGTATCCGCCGAGCAGCACAACCGGGCCGCTGTGGCCATTGAGGTCGCGACGAATGGTCATTTCCGACACCCCAAGCAGGGAAGCGGCTTCTTTCAGATGCAGCTTATCGCTGCGTTTAAGTGCCTGAATGAGCTGACTGATACGTTCGTCACGGCGAGTTTCCATATTCCCTCTGCGCTAAAATCGCCCTGCGGGGGCAGGGCGTTAGCGGGATTTTACCTGTCGCTTGCGGGTTAGTCACGCGGTGGCCGCAGCGACGGCGGCGTTTAGCCGCGCACCCAACCTTTGCGGATTGGCAAGGAGAAGCAGAGACGATACAGCCGCTGCAGCTGATGGTATAGCGCCGGGCCGAACGTATGCCAGATCAGCGCCGCGCCAAGGCAGCCGCACATCCCGGCCAGCAGCCCGCCGACCATATCCAGCGGCCAGTGCACGCCGAGATAGACACGGGACCAGGCGATGGCGGCGGCAATGGCCATCAGCAGGGCGCCGGACCACAGGCGATGCCAGAACAGGAAGGCCAGGGCAAAGGTAAAGCTGACGGTGCCATGGTCGCTGGGGAAGGAGTCGTCCGCCGCGTGGTGCAGGAAGTTATAGCCTACGCCGGCGACAAACGGCCGATCGTGCGGATAAAGATGGCCGATCGCCCACGACACGGTCAGGCTGATCGTCAGCGCCAGCATCAGCTTAAACACCATCTGCCGCTGGGCAGGCCCCCACAGCCACAATGTCACCACCAGCAGAGGTACGATCAGAATCAGATCTTTAGCGATGAAGATCGCCATCTCAATGGCCCACTGCGGCGAGGCAGGCGTCGCGTTGAGCAGGGCGAACAGCGCATAGTTAATATTTTCCAGCATAGACTTCCAGGCTCGTTGGTCCGATAGCAATTAAGCCGCCTACCCTAAATAAAAGCGGTGCGGAGATAAAGGCGGCATTGTCTTAAAGATCAGGTTGTTATGAAATCCACTACCATAAAGTCTACGGCTAACAGCCTGAAAAACGTCAGTATATCGTTTGTCACATTGCTGAAACATAAACGGAATATATACACAGGCTGAATAACAGGGGAGAGGCAGGACGATGGCGCACGGCTCGTAATATTGTGCGGTGTCACCCACAATTCACTATCTCCGCGCCGGGAGTTTCATTACACTTTGCGCGATTTTTGATAGATAAGAGATTTCATGCAAAATTATTCGCTTTCAGGCCGCCGCCTCGGAAGGCAGGCGCTGTTGTTCCCGTTATGTCTGGTGCTGTACGAGTTTTCCACTTATATCGGCAACGATATGATTCAGCCGGGCATGTTAGCCGTGGTGCAGGAATTTCAGGTGGGCAACGAATGGGTACCTACCTCAATGACTGCCTATCTGGCAGGCGGCATGTTTTTACAGTGGCTGCTGGGGCCGCTGTCGGATCGTATTGGCCGCCGTCCGGTGATGTTGACCGGCGTAGTATGGTTCATCGTCACCTGCCTGGCGACGCTGCTGGCGCAGACCATTGAGCAGTTTACCCTGCTGCGCTTCCTGCAGGGGATCAGCCTGTGCTTTATTGGCGCGGTGGGCTATGCGGCGATACAGGAGTCCTTTGAGGAGGCGGTGTGTATCAAAATCACCGCCCTGATGGCTAACGTGGCGCTGATTGCCCCGCTGCTGGGGCCGCTGGTGGGCGCCGCTTGGGTGCATGTCCTGCCGTGGGAGATGATGTTTGTCCTGTTCGCCGTGCTGGCGGCCATCTCGTTCTTCGGCCTGCAGCGGGCGATGCCGGAGACCGCGACGCGGCTGGGCGAAAAGCTGTCGGTGAAAGAGCTGGGCCGCGACTATCGGCTGGTGCTGAAGAACCTGCGCTTCGTCGCCGGCGCGCTGGCCACCGGCTTTGTCAGCCTGCCGCTGCTGGCGTGGATTGCCCAGTCGCCGGTGATTATTATCAGCGGCGAACAGGCCACCAGCTATGAGTACGGCATGCTGCAGGTGCCGATTTTCGGGGCGCTGATTGCCGGCAACCTGGTGCTGGCGCGCCTGACTGCGCGCCGGACCGTGCGCTCGCTGATTATCATGGGCGGTTGGCCGATCATGTTTGGCCTGATCCTCTCTGCGGCGGCGACCGTGGTCTCTTCCCACGCTTATCTGTGGATGACGGCCGGTCTGAGCTTCTACGCCTTCGGGATTGGCCTCGCGAACGCCGGCCTGGTGCGTTTAACCCTGTTCGCCAGCGAGATGAGTAAAGGCACGGTCTCGGCGGCGATGGGAATGCTGCAGATGCTGATCTTCACCGTCGGCATCGAGCTCAGCAAACATGCTTACGAGCTGGGCGGCAACGGGCTGTTCAGCCTGTTTAACCTGCTGGGTGGGGTACTATGGCTGGGGCTGATGATTTACTTTCTGAAAGATAAAAGCGTCGGCAATTCGCAGCAGGGGTAGTTGTTTTCAACCCGGATGCGCTCGCATCCGGGTCTTATCAGGCGAACGGCGCTTCGCGATCCAACACCTTATCAATAATCTGCAGGACACCTTCTTCGTTGTTATGCGGCGCCTGATAGCGGGCGACGGCTTTGACGTCTTCCCGGGCGTTGGCCATGGCAAAGCCAAACCCGGCGTGCTGCAGCATTTCGATATCGTTGCCGCTGTCGCCGAACGCCACCACCTCGTGATCCTCAATGCCCCAGCGCTGCTGCAAAATGCGCAGCCCGTTGGCTTTGTGCACACCCGGGATAATTAAGTCGATGCTGCCGTAGCCGGTGGCCACCGCGGTGACCATGTCCCCCAGCGCCGCGTGCAGCTTCGGCTGAATTTCCGGGATCAGGCTGTCTGGCACGTTGAGACCAAATTTGAGGATGGTGTCATCGAGATGGTTAAAATCATCCACCAGTTCAAGGCGGTGATAATACTTCGCCGCCACCGTCTTCAGCGCGTCGTTGTAGCGATTGAGGGTGTAGGCGCTGCGCTTCCCGCAGGCGATGATTTCGATATTCGGCAACGTCTGCAGATGGTCGACCACGGCGTTGAAGTGGTGAACCGGCAGTTGGCAGTTGAAGACGTCTTCATTGCCGCTCACCACCCAGCCGCCGTTTTCCGCCACGAAGGCGATCTGATGGGCGATCTCCGGGAAAAAGGAGATCAGCTGATAATATTGGTTGCCGCTGGCGACCACGAAGCGAATATTCTGTTCGCGCATTCGCTGGTACTGGGCGAGGAAGCGCGGCCGGTTGTAAGTTTTGGCATCGCTTAAAAAGGTGCCGTCCATATCCACCGCAATCAGTTTGATGCTCATTAGCTGTTCTCCATAACGGGTTCAGATTGTGGCTTAGCCACCGCGCGGGCGACCAGCGCCGCCACCATCACCAGACCCAGCACCACCATCATGGCGCTGCGCAGGCCGAAGTGTTCGCCGAGGAAACCCAGCAGCGGCGGCCCGACGAGGAAAGCGAGATAGCCGGTGATCGCCACCACGCTGACGCGCTTGGGCGCGTCCGGCCCGGTATCGCTGGCGGCGGAGATGGTCAGCGGGAAGCCGAGCGAGGCGCCAATGCCCCACAGCAGCACCGAGATGCCCGCCACCCAGGGGTTATCGACGAAGATGATCAGGCCTATGCCGAGGGCGCCCATCACTGCGCTGCCGCGGACCACCGCCACCCGGCTGTAGCGATCGATAAACCAGCCGCCGGTAAAGCGGCCCAGCGTCATGCCGAGGGTGAAACCGGCATAAATCAGGGAGCCGGAGGTGGGGCTAAAGCCGTGGCCATCCACCATCAGCAGCGGCAGCCAGTCGTTGGCCGAGCCTTCGGCAAAGGCCATCGCCAGGACAATGACGCCGATCAGCAGCAGCTGCGCGTCGCGCCACACCGGCAGACCTTTCGCCTCACCGTGGGCGACTTCGGCGGCATTTTTACCGGTGCCGTCGGGAATGGCGCGGATAGCAATGGAGATGGGCAGGATAGCCACCAGCGCAGCCGCCAGGATGTGCGGGGCGGCCGGCAGACCGAATCCGGTCACTGCCATGCCCACCCCGGCGCCGAACAGGGTGCCAAAGCTGTAGAAGCCATGCATCATCGGCAGCACCGTTTTATTCATCTCCCGCTCGATGGCCGCGCCTTCGACGTTAATAGCGACCTCTGCGGAGCCGAAGCTGGCGCCGAAGATAGCCAGACCGAAGGCGAACAGCGGGGCGGAAGTGACCCACAGCGCCAGGCTGAGCACCAGCATGCCAAGCACGGCGAAGGACATGGTGGTGCGGATGACCTTGCGGGTACCAAAGCGCTTCACCAGCCACGCCGAGCAGAGAATACCGCTCATCGACCCCACCGACAGACCAAACAGCACCACGCCCATCTCTGCGGTGGATAGCGCCAACAGATCGCGGATCGCCGGCGTGCGGGTGGCCCAGGAGGCCATTAACAAGCCGGGGATGAAAAAGAACATAAACAGCGCCCATAGCCGAAGCTGCAGCGCTCTGCGCGAGGATTGCGTCGTCATCCGTAAACGCCTTAAAGGAGAAGAGTGAAGACAACAGTAGCAAGTAAGTGTACATTTGTACATAAACCGGAAGAGGAAAATCATGGCCCGTAGACCAAACGATCCGCAGCGCCGCGAGCGCATCCTGCAGGCGACGCTGGATACCATCGCGGCGCACGGCATCCATGCGGTGACGCACCGTAAAATCGCCACCTGCGCGAATGTGCCGCTGGGATCGCTGACCTACTATTTCAGCGGCATTGAGGCGTTAATTGAGGAGGCGTTCAGCCTGTTTACCGCCGAGATGTCGGCGCAGTATCAGCAAGGCTTCGTCGGGGTAACGAACCGGGAACAAGCCTGCGATGCCATCGCGGATCTGATCTTCAGCGCCCAGGTGACCACGGCGCGCAATATGGAGCTGATGTACCAGCTGTACGCGTTCTGCAGCAGTCAGCCGGCGCTGAAGGCGGTGATGCAAAACTGGATGCGGCGCAGCCAGCAGACGCTGGAACAATGGTTTGCCCCCGATACCGCCCGCGGTCTCGACGCCTTTATTGAAGGGATGACCTTGCACTTTGTCACCGACCGCGCACCGTTGTCGAAGGCGGCAATCCGCATGATGGTCGGGCAGCTGGCAGGGGAGAGGGCGCAGGAAGAGGGGCGCTGAAGCGGCGTTTCACCCGGAATGGCTAAATGCAGGCAACAAAAAACCCATCAACCTTGAACCGAAGTGGCGGGGTTGATGGGCTCCACAAAATGGGGACATCAAAGAAAAGCAGTGGCATTACTTATGACTGATGCCCTGAGAAAAAGTTCTGCCTGTGACGGCTTTTTTCTCAAAAAATTATTGTAGCCCTGGCCAGATGATCACGATGAGCGTCCCGGCAAGGGTAAGCAGCACGTTGGCGATGGCGTAGGTGCCTGCGTAGCCGAGCGCTGGAATATTGCTGCGCGCGGTATCGCTGATGATCTCCATCGCCGGGGCGCAGGTGCGGGCCCCCATCATGGCGCCGAACAGCATCGCCCGGTTCATGCGCAGCACGTAGGCGCCGAACAGGAAGCAGATCACCACCGGCACCAGGCTGACGATAAGCCCTGCCGCCAGCATCTGGCCGCCGACGGCGCCCAGCCCGTTATTGATCCCGGCCCCGGCGCTGAGACCGACCCCGGCCATAAACACCATCAGACCAAACTCTTTCACCATGTTCAGCGCCCCCTGCGGGATATAGCCGAAGGTTGGGTGGTTGGCGCGCAGGAAGCCAAGCATGATGCCGGCGAACAGCAGGCCGGCGGCGTTGCCGATGCC